>NZ_JBMNDS010000017.1:0-144202 GCF_052543295.1 Streptomyces sp. SAS_270 | reverse complement strand
CCCCCGGCCCGGGGAACGCAGGGGTCAGGAGCCGTCCGCGTGGACCGCGTAGACGTATCGCTTGTCGACGTACTCGCTGACGTTCCAGATCACGGACTCCCTGATGGCGGCGGGCCTCGTCGCCTAGCCTGATCAGCATGGGAAAGACGGTGCGGCACGCGGCGCGGGCCACACTCCAGCTCGGCTTCGCCGCGTTCATGGCCTTCGGCACGATCATCTTCATCACCGTGCTGCTCATCACCGCCACCGGCGCGCTGGTGGTGATCGGCATCTGGCTCGTGCCCGAGACGGTGCTGCTGATCCGCCGGATCGCCGGCGCCAAGCGGCAGCGGACGGCCCTGTGGACGGGTACGCCGATCCCCGAGGCGTATCTGCCGCTGACCGGCCCACTGCGCGAGCGGCTGCGCACGTCGGTCCGCGACCCGGGCACCCTCGCCGACCTGACCTGGATGGTCGCCCACTACGCCTACGGCTTCCTGCTCGCCCCCGCGCTGCTGCTGTGGCCGGTCGGCCTGGCCGTGGACGGCGTACGGTGCGGGCTGCTGCACCGTACGCCGCGGGTACTGCCGCTGATCGGACGGCTCGCGGACCTGGACGCCCGCTGGTCCACCGCGCTGCTCAAGCCCGGACCCAGGGCCCAACTCGCCGAGCGGGTCGAGGAGTTGACCGTGACCCGGGCCGGCGCCATCGCCGCGCACGGGGCCGAGCTGCGCCGGATCGAACGCGATCTGCACGACGGCACCCAGGCCCGGCTGGTGTCCCTGTCCATGCGGATCGGGCTGGCCCGGCGCGCCTACGACCAGGACCCGGAAGCCGCCCGCAAGCTCCTCGCCGACGCGCAGGACCAGGCCGAGGAGGCGCTGACCGAGCTGCGGCACGTGGTGCGCGGCATCCACCCGCCGATCCTCACCGACCGGGGTCTCGCCGGGGCGGTCCGCGCGCTCGCCGCGGGCAGCGGCCTCGACGTCACCGTGCGGGTGGACGGCCTGGAGGACGGCACCGAGCCCGGCGCCCGTGCCCCCGCCGCGGTGGAGGCGGCCGCCTACTTCGTGGTCGCCGAGGCACTGACCAACGCCGCCAAGCACAGCGGCGCCGCCCAGGCCTCGGTGCACCTGCTGCGGGAGCCGGCCGGGCTGCGGGTGACCGTGCGCGACACGGGGCGCGGCGGCGCCCACCAGGCGGGCGGCTCCGGGCTGCTCGGCATGCAGCGCCGGGTGGCCGCCCTGGACGGCACCTTCGCCCTGACCAGCCCCCTCGGGGGCCCGACCGTGATCGATGTGGAGCTGCCGTGCGTGTGGTGATCGCCGAGGACAACGCCCTGCTGCGCGAGGGTCTTGTCCTGCTGCTCACGTCGACCGGCCACGAGGTGGTCGCCGTCGTCGGGACCGGACCCGAGATCCTTCCGGCGCTGCTGGCCCACCGGCCGGACGCCGCCGTCCTCGACGTGCGGATGCCGCCCGGCTTCCGCGACGAGGGCCTGCGCGCCGCGCTGGAGGCCCGTCGCCGGCTGCCCGGTCTGCCCGTGCTGGTCCTTTCGCAGTACGTCGAGGAGTCGTACGCCGCCGAACTCCTCGGCGGGGGCGCCTCCGGTGTCGGCTATCTGCTCAAGGACCGGGTCGGCCGGGTCGACGAGTTCCTCGACGCGCTGACCCGGGTCGCGGCCGGCGGCACCGCCCTGGACCCCGAGGTCGTCGCCGAACTCCTCACCCGCCGCACCGACTCGCCCCTCGACTCGCTCACCCCGCGCGAGCGCGAGGTCCTCGAACTGATGGCCGAGGGCCGCGACAACACCACCATCGCCCGCACCCTCGTCATCACCGAACGTTCCGTCAGCAAGCACATCGGCAACGTGTTCCTCAAACTCGGCCTCCCCACGAGCGACAGCGGGCACCGCCGGGTGCTGGCCGTGCTGGCGTATCTGAACAACGCCTGACGGGACCGCCACCCCCGCTCTTCGACGGGTCGCGAGTGCCGGTCGATCGGGGTTCGACCGCCGCCGGAGAGGCTGGCGCGTGCGGGACATCGGGCCTGCGGGACATCGAGCCTGCAGGACATCGGGCCTGCAGGACATCGAGCCTGCAGGACATCGAGCCTGCAGGACATCGAGCCTGCAGGACATCGGGCCTGCAGGACATCGGGCCTGCAGGACATCGGGCAGAGGCGAAGGTGACGGCTATGACTGGGCTGACGGGTTCGGCGGGTTCGGCCGCTTCTGCGGGCTCGCCGGGGAACAGGATCGTGGTCGTGGGTGCCTCCGCCGCCGGGCTCGCGGCCGTCGTGGCGCTGCGCAAAGGTGGCTACGACGGCACGCTCACCCTCGTCGGCGACGAACCGCACGCCCCCTACGACCGGCCCCCGCTGTCCAAGGAGATCCTCTCGGGCGCCTGGAGCCCCGAGCAGCTGCCCCTGCGCTCGCCCGCCGACCTCGACGCCCTCGGCCTCGACCTGCGGCTCGGCGCGGCGGCGACCGGGCTGGACACGGCGGAACGCACGGTGCGGCTGGCGGACGGGGCGACGCTCACGTACGACGGACTGATCGTGGCCACCGGCGTACGCCCGCGTCGGCTGCCCGGCGAGGGCGCGCACGTGCTGCGCACCCGCGACGACGCCCTCGCGCTGCGGGAGCGGCTGGGCCCCGGCCGGCGGCTGGTGGTGGTCGGTGCCGGGTTCCTCGGCGCGGAGGCCGCCGCGGTGGCCCGCGGTCTCGGCGCGCGGGTGACCCTGCTGGAACCGGCGCCGGTGCCGCTGGCCCACGCCGTCGGCGAGGCGGTCGGCCGGGTGCTGTCCCGGGCCCACCTGGAGCACGGGGTGGACCTGCGCTGCGGGGTCACCGTGACCGAGGTGACCGAGGACGGGGTGCGGCTCGCGGACGGTGAACTCGTCGAGGCCGACGAGGTGTTGGTCGCCATCGGCTCACTGCCCAACACCGAGTGGCTGGCGGGCAGCGGCGTCACGGTGGACGACGGCGTGGTCTGCGACGAGTACTGCGCGGCCGCGCCCGGCGTGTACGCCGCCGGGGACGTGGCCCGCTGGTACAACCCGCTCTTCGGGACCTCGATGCGGATCGAGCACCGCACCAACGCGGCCGAGCAGGGCATGGCCGCCGCCCGCAACCTGCTCGCCCCGGCCGCTCGAAAGCCGTTCGCGCCCGTGCCGTACTTCTGGTCGGACCAGTACGACATGAGGATCCAGGCGTTCGGCCATCTGCGCGGCCACGACGAAGTCGCCGTCGTGGACGGGGACCTGGCCGAGGGGCGGTTCGTGGCGGCGTACCGCACCGGCGAGCGGGTGAGCGGGACGCTCGCGGTCGGGATGCCGCCGAAGGCGATCCATGGCTGGCGGCGGGCGATCGTGGACGGGGTGCGGTGGGGGGATGCTGTGGCGGCGCGCGAGGCGGCATAGCGCCGCGTATCCCTCACGGTAGGCGCCCTCGGGTGTGCGCCCTCGCGGTGCAGCGCCCTCACTTCACAGCGCCCCCGTGTCACTCGAACGGATCAGGCCGCCTGGTGGCGGCATCCCTGCGGCGACAGGCTCGGAGCACCTCCAGGAGAGACGGGGCCCGGCCATGACCCAGCAGTCGCAGTCCGGCGGCACGCCTGACGCAACGCCCGGCGAAACACCTGGTGCGCCCGGTGCGGTGCCCGGCGGGAATCCTCCCGTGTGGAGCTCCTCCCATCAGCAGGCCGTCGGCCCGCCCGGGCCGGGCGGGTTCGGGCCCTCGGGCGCGGGCAACAGCGCCTGGGTGACCGGTGGTGTCACCTTCGCCGGCATCCTCATGGTGATGAACGGCATCATGGCCGTCCTCCAGGGCATCGCCGCCCTCTCCAAGGACGACGTGTACGCCGCCGTCGACGACTACGTCTACAAGATCAACCTGACCGGGTGGGGCTGGATCCTGCTGGTCCTCGGTGTCGTCGCCGCCCTCGCCGGGCTGGGCGTCCTCATGGGTGCGACCTGGGCCCGGCTCACCGGCATCCTGCTCGCCTCGCTCAGCATGATCGTGCAGTTCATGTTCCTGCCGTACGCGCCGATCTGGGGCGTCATCGTGATCGCCATCGACTTCTTCGTGATCTGGGCCCTCGCCGTCTACCGGCCCGCCGGCGCCGTCACGTGAAGGGGCGGCCGGGCGGGGCCCTGGGCTGACGGGCGCGAGGGCGGACCATGGACGCTCCCGGCACGCTTGTCCTGATCATGGCCATCGCCGTCCTCGCGCCGCTCGTCGCGTACGGGCTCGGCCGGTGGGTGCGGATTCCGCTGGTCATCTTCGAGATCCTGCTCGGCATCCTCATCGGCCCCGACGTCCTCGGCTGGGCCCATCACGACCAGGTCATCGACACGCTCTCCGACCTCGGCCTGTCCATGCTGATCTTTCTCGCCGGGTACGAGATCGAGTTCGCGGCCGTCCGCGGGGACACGCTGCGGCGGTCCGTGTGGGCGTGGCTGGTCTCCCTCGGCGTCGGTCTCGGGCTGGCGTTCGCCCTCACCGGCGCGGACATGTCCAAGAGCTTCGTCGTCGGGACCGCGCTCACCAGCACCGCGCTCGGCACCGTGCTGCCGATCCTGCGCGACAGCGGGGATCTGCGCGGGCGGTTCGGCGTCGTGATGATGGCGTTCGGTGCGGTCGGCGAGTTCGGGCCCGTCATCGCCATGGCGCTGCTGCTCAGCGGGCGGCGGCCGGGCGAGTCGACGGCGCTGCTGGCCGCGTTCGCCGCGGTGACCGCGGCCGGGATCTGGTGGGCGCTGCGGCCGCGGCCGCCGTGGTTCGCCCGGGTCATCGCGACCACGCTGCACAGCAGCGGGCAGTTCGCCGTCCGGTTCGTGATGCTGCTGCTGGTCTGCATGCTCGGGCTGGCCGAGGCGTTCGGGCTGGACACGCTGTTGGGGGCGTTCGCGGCGGGGCTGTTGACGCGGTTGGTGCTGCACGGGGCGGCGCCGGAGAGCAGTGAGGAGGTCCTCGGCAAGGTCGAGGCGCTCGGGTTCGGGTTCCTCGTGCCGCTGTTCTTCATCGTCACCGGTGTCGAGTTCGACCTCGACGCGCTGCTGGGCGGGGGGCGGGTGCTGGCGTTGGTGCCGGTCTTCCTGCTGCTCTTCCTCGTCGTCCGCGGGCTGCCGGTGTACGTGCTCGCGCCGCGCGATCTGAACCGGGCCGATCGGCGGGCGCTGACGCTGTACGCCTCCACGTGCCTGCCGCTCGTCGTCGCGATCACGACGATCGGGCTGGACGACAAGGTGCTGGGGTCGGGGGAGGCGGCTGCGCTGGTGGGCGCGGCCATGCTCTCCGTCCTTGTGTTTCCGCTGGTTGCGCTGCGGGTTCGGGGGCGGGTGGAGGGGCTGGGGGAGCGGTCGGTCGGCACGGAGGCGTGGTGACGTTTTTGGGGTGGGTGCGGGTTCGGGGCGGGGGCGCCGTTCGCAGGGGGGCCGGTGGGTGGGTCGGGTCCGTGCCGTCTGCTGGCATGGGCGCCGTTCGCGGTGCGGTGGGTGGGTCGGGTCCGTGCCGGTACGTCTTGCCCGTCGCCGCGTGGGCGTACTGCCCGGGAGCCGAGCAAGGCGAAGCTCGGCTGGGAGCCGGCTACGCGACGGGCAGAGACGTACCGGCACGGACCCTTCCGTGCGTACGGCGACTGCGGGCCGCGTTACTGCGGGCAATCGTGCCGCCAGGGGCGGCACGGGTGGGCGCAGCGGCGCCCCGTGAACGCCGGGCTGCGTGACCCACCCCCGGCCGGCACCAACACCGGGTGCCAAAGGAGAAGGGGGTGCCCGGGGTTTGCCCGCCCACCCCGGGGCCGGGGGTCAGTTGTTCCAGCTCTCGTCGTATGGGTCGTGGGGGACCGGGACGGGGTTGGCCTGGGTGATGTTGAGGTAGGGGATGGTGCCGCCGTTGACGGGGTCCTTGGTCCGGTGGGGGGTGTAGGTGCCGGTGACCTCCAGCCAGGTGTCCGGCTGGAGGACCGGCGGGATCCGGCCGGAGAGGCCGATCTTGACCGGCTGGGCGTCGGCGGCGCAGCAGTTGAGGGCCATCCGGACGAGGTAGGGCGCGCCGCTGTGGTCGAGGGCAAGGAAGCCCGTGAGCTTGACCTCGCGACCCCGGAGGGTACGGCCGTGGTCGTAGACGGCGCGACCGGCGTAGTCGACCACGTTCAGCCGCAGGGGACCCGCGGCGGGCAGCTTGGGATAGCCCCAGGGCTCCTGAAGGGCCGTACCGGTGCGCATCGCGCTGTACGAACCCAGCGCGGGCGGCGCGACCAGGATCAGCGCGAACAGGGGCAGGACCAGGAGCCACGCGATGCGGGGTTCACGGTGCGCCGCATGTCCGTGGGCGTCGGTGTCGGGTTCCTCGTCCCGCTCGGGGGAGGCTGACTCGGCCTTCTGCGAAGCCTCGCGCGCGGCCCGGCGTTCGTACCAGAGCGTCGCCGCCGCCGTGACGATCAGGACCACCCCGGCCGCGAGCAGCAGCGGGCGCAGGCCGGCCTTGACGTAGCGCAGGTAGAGGTCGGTGGTGCCGGCGTGCAGCACCGCGATGCCGAGAAGGAACAGCACGCCCGCCTGTGCCTGCCGGTTCACAGCAGTACCTCCCCTACGACGACCGACACGAGGACGGCCAGCGCGAACGTGGCCGGGGCGAAGCGCAGCGCGAACCCCCGGCCGAACGTGCCCGCCTGCATGGCGAACAGTTTCAGGTCGATCATCGGGCCGACCACCAGGAACGCCAGCCGCGCCGTGAGCGAGAACTGCGAGAGCGACGACGCCACGAACGCGTCCGCCTCCGAGCAGATCGACAGCAGTACGGCCAGGATCGCGAGGGCCAGTACGGAGACCACCGGGTTCGTCGCCGCCGCGTGCAGCCACACCGCCGGGACCATCGACTTCAGCGTCGCCGCCGCCATCGCGCCCACGACCAGGAAACCGCCCGCGTGCATCACGTCGTGCCGCACCGATCCCCAGAACGCCGCCCCCTTGCCCGCCCCTTCCGATGCCGGGCGAGCCGGTGGGCGCAGCCAGTCGGTGCGGCCCACCCGCTGCCACAGCCAGCCCATCGCACACGCCACCAGCAGACTCGCCGCGAACCGGGCGAGGACCATCTCGGGGTTCCGCGGGAACGCCACCGCGGTCGCCGTCAGCACGATCGGGTTGATCGCCGGGGCCGACAGGAGGAACGCGAGCGCCGCGGCGGGCGTGACTCCCCGTCGTACGAGCGCCCCGGCCACCGGCACCGAGGCGCACTCGCAGCCCGGCAGGACCGCCCCCGCCAGACCGGCGACCGGCACCGCCAGGGCGGGCCGTTTCGGCAGTGCGCGGGCGAAGAACGTCGGCGGGACGAAGACGGCGATGACCGCCGACAGCAGCACCCCGAGCACCAGGAACGGCAGCGCCTGGACGACCACCGCCACGAACACCGTCATCCAGCTCTGCATCACCGGCGCCGACAGCGCCCGGCGGACCGGGCCCTGTGCCCCGACCACCAGGAGCAGCAGCATGGTCAGCCCGAGGGAGGAGTTGAACTGCCAGCCCTGCCGGCCCGGCCGAGGTGTGCCCTGCTCCGCCCGGGGCGGGGCTGCTTCGGCGGCGGCCACGGGTGCTTTGGTGAGGGCCACGGGCGAGGTACCTCCGGCAGGAACGGCTTCGTGGGTCGGCTCCAAGTGGGCTTCCCCTCCCTTTCAGTACGGCGGCCCGGGCACCTCCGCTCAGCCCGGGCGCGGGTTTCCGTCCTATCGTGACGCCCATGCAGTCCTACACAATCGGCCAGGCAGCGCGGCTGCTCGGCGTGAGTCCCGACACCGCGCGGCGCTGGGCGGACGCCGGGCGCGTCGCCACCCACCGCGACGAGAGCGGGCGGCGGCTCATCGACGGCCGGGACCTCGCCGCCTTCTCGGTGGAGCTCGCCAAGTCCGGTGAGGAGGAGGGGGCCTCGTACACCGCGTCCACCTCCGTGCGGAACGCCTTCCCCGGCATCGTCACCGCTGTGAAGCTCGGTGACGTCGCCGCCCAGGTGGAGATCCAGGCCGGACCGCACCGGCTGGTCTCCCTCCTCACCCGCGAGGCCGTCGAGGAGCTCGGGCTGGAGGTCGGGGTGGAGGCCACCGCCCGTGTGAAGTCCACCAACGTGCACATCGACCGCGTCTGAGCACCCCAGCACCCGAGCACCGGCGCACCGGCGCACCGGCGCACCGGGAGACCCTCCCCTCCGTACAAACGCACATGCGAGTCCAGTTCCCCATCGGTCCAGCTCATGCGATGCGACAGCAGACTTCCGCCTTGCATCTGCGTCAGTATGATCTGCGTATGCGCCGGGTCGACTCCGGGAGACCGTGTGCGACCGACCAGAGGGAGTGGCCCCGTGATCACCCGTACCGCTCGCCGGACCCGTAGGACCCTGCAAGTGGCCGGCGTCGGTGCCGCCGCCCTGCTCGCCCTGAGCGCCTGCTCGTCGTCCGACTCGGACTCCGCCGACGGGTCCGGGTCCTCGTCTTCCTCGTCGCAGAAGCTCTCGGGCACGGTGACCGTGTTCGCCGCCGCCTCGCTGAAGGAGAGCTTCACGGCGCTCGGCAAGGAGTTCGAGAAGGCGCACCCGGGGACGAAGGTCACCTTCAGCTTCGGCGGCAGCGACTCCCTCGCCGCGAGCATCACCGGCGGCGCCCCGGCCGACGTCTTCGCCGCCGCGAGCCCCAAGACGATGGCGCTCGTGACCGACAAGAAGGACACGGCCACGGCCCCCGTCACCTTCGTCCGCAACCAGCTGGAGATCGCGACCCTGCCCGGCAACCCCGACAAGGTCGCCTCCCTGAAGGACCTCACCAGGTCCGGCCTCAAGGTCGTACTGTGCGACAAGACGGTGCCGTGCGGTGCCGCCGCGCAGAAGGCGCTGGACGCCGCCGGACTCAAGCTCACCCCGGTCTCCTACGAGCAGGACGTCAAGGCGGCCCTGACGAAGGTGGAGCTGAAGGAGGCCGACGCCGCCGTCGTCTACAAGACCGATGTGAAGTCGGCCGGTGACAAGGTGGAGGGCGTGGAGTTTCCCGAGTCGGCCAAGGCCGTCAACGACTATCCGATCGCCCTGCTCAAGGACGCGCGCAACACCGCCACCTCGAAGGCCTTCATCGCGCTCGTGCGGTCCGCCGAGGGCCAGAAGGTCCTGACGTCCGCCGGGTTCCTCAAGCCGTGACCCGCTCCGCACCGTCCGACGCCGCGGCCGACACCCTCGTGGGCGGTCCGCGGCGCGGGCGTGTCCGCGGCGAGTGGGCGGGGCGGGGCAAGGGGTCCGGCCGAGGCAAGGGGCCGGGGGGAGGCCGCAGGGGTGTGCCGCTGCCGCTCCTTGTGCCCGCGCTCGTCGGGCTGGCCTTTCTGATCCTGCCCCTGGTCGCTCTGCTCGTACGGGCCCCGTGGCGCAGCCTGCCCGGCCAGTTGCGCAGTACCGAGGTGTGGCAGGCGCTCCAGCTGTCCCTGGTGAGCGCGACCGCGGCCACCGCCGTCAGCCTGGTGCTGGGCGTACCGCTGGCCTGGCTGCTGGCCCGTACGGACTTCCCCGGCCGGGGCTTGGTACGGGCACTGGTGACCCTTCCTCTCGTGCTGCCGCCGGTGGTGGGCGGTGTGGCGCTGCTGCTGGCGCTCGGCCGCAACGGAGTCGTCGGGCAGTGGCTGGACTCGTGGTTCGGGATCACGCTGCCGTTCACGACGGCCGGGGTGGTGGTGGCCGAGGCGTTCGTGGCGATGCCCTTCCTGGTGATCAGCGTGGAGGGCACGCTGCGGGCCGCCGATCCGCGCTACGAGGAGGCCGCGACGACGCTCGGCGCCTCCCGGTTCACCGCGTTCCGCCGGGTCACGCTGCCGCTGATCGCGCCCGGCGTCGCGGCGGGCGCCGTGCTGGCCTGGGCGCGCGCCCTCGGTGAGTTCGGAGCGACGATCACGTTCGCGGGCAACTTCCCCGGCCGTACGCAGACCATGCCGCTGGCCGTCTACCTCGCCCTGCAGAGCGACCCGGAGGCGGCGATCGCCCTCAGCCTGGTGCTGCTGGCCGTGTCCATCGCGGTCCTCGCCGGGCTGCGCGACCGATGGATGACGACCGCCTCATGACCGACATCGAGAAGACCGACGTCGAGAAGACCGAGAAGGCCCGGCGCGACACCCCGCAGGCATCCGGTCCCCAGTCGTCCGGCCTCACCGGTGCCGGTCTCGACGCCCATCTCATCGTGGACCGCGGTTCCTTCCACCTCGACGTCGCACTGGCCGCCGCGCCCGGCGACGTCGTCGCCCTGCTCGGGCCCAACGGGGCAGGAAAGACAACGGCGTTGCGGGCCCTGGCCGGGCTCACCCCGCTCACCGGCGGCCATCTGCGCCTGGACGGCGCCTCGTTGGACCGTACGCCGCCCGAGTCCCGGCCGGTCGGCGTCGTGTTCCAGGACTATCTGCTCTTCCCGCACCTCAGCGCCCTCGACAACGTGGCGTTCGGGCCGCGCTGCCAGGGCGCCACCAAGGCGGAGGCTCGCGCCCTTGCGGCGGCCTGGCTGGACCGTATGGGGCTCGCCGACCACGCGGGAGCCAGGCCCCGCCGCCTCTCCGGCGGTCAGGCGCAGCGCGTCGCCCTCGCCCGGGCGCTGGCCACCCGCCCCCGGCTGCTGCTCCTGGACGAGCCGCTCGCCGCGCTGGACGCCCGTACCCGCCTCGATGTGCGGGCCCAGCTCCGGCACCATCTGGCCGAGTTCGAGGCCGTCGCCGTGCTGGTCACGCACGATCCGCTGGACGCCATGGTGCTGGCCGACCGGCTCGTCGTCGTCGAGCACGGGCGCGTCGTCCAGCAGGGCACGCCCTCGGACATCGCCCGCCACCCGCGCACCGACTACATCGCCCAGCTCGTCGGCCTGAACCTCTACAAGGGCCGGGCCGAGGGCCACACCGTCACGCTCGACTCCGGCCCGGCGATCACCACCACCGAGGACCTCACCGGCCCCGTCTTCGTCGCGTTCCCGCCCAGCGCCGTCACCCTCCACCGCGACCGGCCCACCGGCTCCAGCGCCCGCAACCTGTGGCAGTGCCGGGTGGGCGGCCTGGAGACGCACGGCGACCAGATCCGTGCCGACCTCACCGGCGAGCTCCCCCTCGCCGCCGACCTCACCACCGTCGCGGCCGCCGAACTCGACCTCCATCCGGGTGCCGCGGTCTGGGCGACCGTGAAGGCCACGCAGACCCACGCGTATCCGGCCTGACCCGGGCCACGCACCCGGGAGGGTGACCCGGGGTGGGCCGCCCGCCGGTCTCGACCGGCGGGCCACGCACCCCGCAGGTAGAGACGAGTCATGGGCAACTTCTTGCGGATCCTGAGGGAACGCGTCGGCAATACGACGAGGGCGCGAGCCGTCGCACTGGTGGCGACGGCGGTGGCGGCGGTGCTCGGGGCGGTGGTCCTGCTCGTCTCCTGGGGCGGGGAGCCCGGGCCGCGGCCCGTGTCCGAGGACGAGGCCCAGCGCATGGCGCTGGCGCGGCTGCGGACGTACGAGGCGAGCCCCTCGGAGGTGCGGGTGCGGCTGCCGCTGGGCGCCGCCGGGTCCTCCTCGTCCGGCACGGTCACCGTGCGCGCCGTCGTCGACCACCGCGTGCACCGGGCCGTCGGCGTGTACGAGGCCGCCGACGCCGAGCGGACCGTACGGGGGCTGGTCGCCTGGGACCCCAAGGGCATCGCGGTCGCCCGAAAGCCACAGTCACCGACCACCTCGGGCGCACCCGGCGACCTGGACAGCGCCGCCACCGACGGTGCTCCCGGGCGGGCGTCACGGCAGCCCGCCCCCGGTGTGGTGACCACCGCCGCGCAGGCCGTCCGGGCCGCGGGCGCGCTTCCCCCCGACGAGTGGACCCGGCGCCCCTACACCAACGCCGCCCTGGACCGGGCGCTGCGCCTGGTGCTGTCCATGGCGGCGGACCGCCCGGACAACGCCCAACTCCTCGCCCGCTCCCACCCGTTGTGGCTGCGTGACGAGAGCCTCGACGGCCACGGCTACAGCGTCTTCTCCGGCCCGCGCCCCCACCCGGCCGCCTCCCACGCCTCCACGAGCCCGGCGGCAGGTGCCACCGCAGCCGCCGGGCGCTCCCCGCTGACGTACTGGATCGACAAGGACGGCCGCATGCGCCGGGTCACGGCCCGGCTCGCCCCGGGCCAGGAGGCCACGGTGGACCTGGTCGCCGAGCGGGTGCACGCCAAGGTGCCGGGTGCGCCGTGGGAGAAGGCGAAGGAGGCGCAGGGTGCGAAGGGGCAGCGCCGCTAGCCGCGCTTTACGAACCTTCCCTTTCCGTACCTTCTCTTCTTCCGCACCTTCTCTTCGCGGACTTTCCCTTTCCAGACATACGTTACGGAAGGCCCGCGGTTGAGGTCGTGCCGGGCCGATGGAGGAATTGCGCCAGGGGGAGTTGGCGGAAGATTGACCAACGGAGAGGAAGGTTGACCAGCCGATAGGAAAACCAAGGAATTCGCGAATGTACGTTCACCCGCATGCCCGCGCAGCCCCCACGCCCCCCACGCCTGCCCGTCCTCCCCTATCGCAAGCCCACCCGCGGCCGCGACTACTGGGTCCTGGACGACGTCCTGCCCAACGTGGACGAGATCAGGGCCCGTTGCCTGGCCAAGGACGACTGGACCGAAGGCTTCCCGTACAAGAAGGAGAGCTGGCCCGGTCTGCGCACGATGCCCGGCCTCGAACCGGGTGAACTCGCCCGTGTCGAGCGGCTGGTGAAGAAGGAGACCGGCGCGCAGAAGCTGTGGCAGGAGTCCGCGCCCGGCGGCGGCACGCTGAACCACAACTGCATCCAGGTCGTCGGCAAGGACGAGGGCGAGGTACGCCCGCACACCGACTCACGCGCCCTGTGCCGGTACGCCGCCGTCCTGTACCTCAGCCCGAACGTGCCCAAGGACTGCGGCACCAGCTTCTTCCGGCAGAACCTCCCCGGGGGAGTCCTCGGCGGCAACATGGTGCAGGCCCCGCACACCAACCTGGTCGAGGCGCTCGGCACGCGCTTCGTCTCCCCCGACTCCTTCGTCGAGGACGTACGCGTACCGCAGCGCTACAACCGGCTGCTGCTCTACAAGGCCAACATCATGCACAGCGCGACGGGTTACGCCGGTGCCTCGCTGGAGGAGAAGCGCATGACGGCCGTCTTCTTCTGGATGGCCTGACCCCCCTCACCCCCGACCGGTCGGCCCCGGCGGTCAGTTGTCGGTGCCGTCGCCGGGGACGGCAGCCGAGGCCGAGGTGTGCCAGTTGGTGACGATCGGCTTGTCGACGGTGATCGTGCCGACCTTCAGGGAGACGGGGTTCGGGTCGTCGTCGGAGACGCTGACGATGATGCTGTCCAGTTCCTTGCCGTCGCTGGTGTTGGTCGTCTTCGGGTTCACCCCCGCGTACGCCACCGTGGAGCCGCTCAGCGTCACCTGCTCGCCCACCGCCTGCTCGGCGTTGGACGCCTGGGTCCCGTCGGAGCCGAACGCCACCACGGGCAGGTCGCCCGAGAGGATGCACTTGATGCCGGGCTTGGCCTTCGCCATCACCAGGATGTAACCCCCGGCCTGCGACTCGGACTTCGTGCTCCACGTGAGGTCGTTGGTTCCGCACGCCTGCCCGTAGCCGGTCTTGTCACCGGTGGTGGAGTCGTCGCCGGCCGTACCGCCGGTCGTACCGCCGCTGGTCTTGCCGGTGCTCTTGGCCGGGGTACTGGTGGACGTACCGGTGGAGGTACCGGCCGAGCCTCCCGTGGCCTTGCCGCCGGAAGCGCTGCCCGACGCGGTGGCCGTGGCACTCCCGGAGGGAGTCGACGAGTTGGCGTCCGAGGCGTCGTCCGACCCGTTGCAGGCGGTCAGCGACAACGCGGCGGCGAGGCCGGCGGCGGCCAGGGCGAGAGTGCGGATGCGGGAGGTGCGGTGCGTGCGCATGGGTGTGCTTCCCGTTCGTGGTTACTGCAAGGAGTTCTTGCGAGTGGATCTTGCTCGTGGTGTTCGTGGATCTCGCCCACCGGGCCCGTCCGGCCCTTTCCGGAGGGCCCGTTCGGCCCTTTCCGGCGTCGGGTCCCACTCTGCATGCCCGCTGCGGACCGCCGCAATGATCTTCGACCAGGACGGGACACTGGAACGGAAAAGTCTGCTCTGACCTGCGCGAATACGGCCCCCTTGGAACGGCTGTCCGGGACGCGGAACACCTGGCGGAGGGTCGAGTGACGGTCGTGTGGCACTCGTGACACCCGTTTGTGACACCGGCCCCGGTTGCGGATCACCGGAGGGGGGCATCACCCGAAGGCAGGACCGGCCGCGCACTGTTTTCGAGTGGGGCTCCGGTCAGCGGGGTCCGGCCGGGGAGCGCCGGTATTTTTCGGAGGGGAAGTGGCTGTCATGCGTGCGCACGAGCGCGCCGTTCGGCACACCGCACGTGTGGAGTACACGCTGCCGCGCGAGGCCGTTTCGGCGGGCAGGGCACGCAAGCTGACGTCCGCGTTCCTCACGCGCTCACGGTCTCGCGTGGTGCCGATGACCCCCGACCAGGTCGACGACGCGACGCTGATCGCCTCCGAGCTCGTCGCCAACGCCGTCCGGCACGGCCGCACCGGATGCCGGCTCCGCCTTCAGGTGGCACACGGGGCGGTGACGGTCGAGGTCCACGACGACGCTCCGGGGCGGCCCAGGGTCGGCCTGATGGACACCGAGTCGGAGAGCGGCCGCGGCCTCGCGATGGTGCAGGCCCTCGCCCAACGCCTGGAGGTCGTCAGCACGGGCGTGGGCGGCAAGACCGTACGGGCCATATTGGCCGTGTGAGCCGAGCCGTGTGAGTTGTGTGAGCCCAGGCGTGTGAGCCGTCCGCCTCATCGACGCGAGAACAAAAACAGCCGGCCGGGGACCACACCTCGCGGTGCGGATCCCCGGCCGGCTGCTTCAGGCAGATGTGCCGGATCAGGCGGGAACGATGTTCTCGGCCTGGGGGCCCTTCTGGCCCTGCGTGACGTCGAAGGTCACCTTCTGGCCTTCCTGCAGCTCACGGAAGCCAGAGGTGGCGATGTTGGAGTAGTGGGCGAAGACGTCGGCGCCGCCGCCGTCCTGCTCGATGAAGCCGAAGCCCTTTTCCGAGTTGAACCACTTCACGGTTCCAGTAGCCATGTCATATCTCCTTAGGGGCAGTGCTCGTGGGTCCACACTGTGCGAACCCGCGTCGCCGCGATGATTGCCCCGTCCGGGAGAAAAGCATCCGGAAATTCAAAAACGAACCAACCGATACTGATCGGCAAGTCCGTTTGAAGTCCTTGGGAACCACAACTGCAACTGTTATCGACCCTAGCACGGGAGGGCCTTCAGATGGCCACCCACTATGTCACCTCTTCTGCGGGAATAAAAAACCGGGCGCTGGGCAAGGGCGGCGCCGAGCCGCCGGTGGCGGCGGACGGCGCCGTGGCTCACCCGGACGGACCGCCGCACTGGTGAGGGACCGGACCCGATGGTGCCGTAAGAGGACCTGCCCGCCCGGCGGGCAGGTCCCCAGGTCCGCAGGTCCCCAGGTCCGTCCTCAGGAGGCTCCCGCCGTGAACCGTCCGTCTCGTCCGGCCCGCACCTCCCGGCCGTCCCGTCTCCTCGCCTGCGCCGTCACCGCGGGAGTCCTGCTGTCGGCGGCCGCGTGCACGGGTGAGGGCGGCGGCGGCCGGGCCGCGGAGGGCGACGGTGACGGCGGTCCGGGCCACCGGGCCGCCGCGTCCCCCGCCACCGCGGAGTCCCCCACCGCCACCGCGTCGGCATCTCCCGCCCTCACCGACGCCCAGGCGCGGGCCGCGCTGATCAACGGCGCCGATCTGGGCGAGCAGTGGTCGGCGACGCAGGGCGGGGCGACCTGGCGGGACGGTCTGCTCAAGAGCACGACGGCCGCCGCGGACGCGGACCCGGACTGCGGGCGGCTGCTGGACGGCGTCTACACGGAGGAGCTGCTCGGCGAACCGAAGGGTGTCCGCGCGGCCACCGGCTTCGACGACGCCGACAACCAGGGCCAGCTGCACTACCAGGTGGCCGCGTACAGCCAGGCCGACGTCGACGCGAAGCTGGCCTGGCTGAAGACGCTGCCCGCCAAGTGCGCCCGGTTCACGGCGACCGATGTGCGGGGCGGGCGGCAGAGCGTCCAGGTCGCCCCGGTGGCGCTGCCGGGCACGGGGGACGCGCGCGAGGGCCTGCGGCTGACGATCACGGGTACGGCGGCCGACACCGACGGCGCCACACCGATGCTGACCCTGGACATCGCCGCCGTACGGGTCGGGGACCACGCCGTCCTCGTCACCAACGGCGGTCTCGCGGGCGCCGAGGAGGACGCCACCCAGCGGGCCGTACAGCTCGGGGCCCCGCGTCTGCAGGACGCGATCGCGGGCCGGGCACCCGCGCAGCAGCCCAGCCGGCCTCCCGTGGAGTCCACCCGGCCGCCGGTCCAGCCGGTGCAGCCGCCCGCCGAGCCCGACGACGAGGCCGAGTACGAAGACGGCTGACCGCTCCGCCCGCGGGGGCTCTAACGCCCGCCCGAGCCCGTCGTGTCCCCTTCGCCCGTCGGCGCGGTCCCCTCGATGTCGACGACCGAGCCGAGCCGCAGCCGGCTGTAGAGCCACTTCGCGTCGTACGAGCGCAGGCCGATCCAGCCGTTGGTGCGTTCGTATTTGCCGGGGGCGTTGTCGTCATACGTGAGGGTGCCGATGTACGTCGTCGAGGTGCCGTCGGCGGAGGAGAGCTCAAGGACCCAGGGGAGCTTCACGGTGTAGTCCTTGTCCGGGAAGCGGACCGTGGAGGACGTCACCTTGACGGCTTCCTTGGCGGTGACCGTCATCCGGCCGGTGGGCGTGGGCGACTTCAGCATGCCCGAGGAGATCGGCAGGTCGATGTGGTCGAAGGTCAGCACGCGCCGGGACAGGTCGACCGTCACGTCGGGCAACGCCGGGGTGGTGGGCGTACCGGTGGGGCTCGTGGCCGGGGCCGGGCTGCGGTCCGTGCCGTCGCCGCCCGGGTTCAGCGCCAGGACGAGGGCGAGGGCGGTCGCGGCACAGGCTCCGGCGACGCCACCGGCCGTACGGCGGCGCCTGCGGCGTACCGCACGGTGCCGGATCTCGGCGCCGGACACCGACGCAGGAGCCTCGCCTGCCTGCGCCAACTCCTTGAGCTGAGAGGTGAGTTCATCGGACACGGTCGTCCTCCCTCTCCCCTTCGTCCACCGACAGTTCCCGCGCCAGCGCGGCCCGGCCACGGGACAGGCGGGCCTTGACCGTCCCCACCGGGGCACCTGTTTCGGAGGCTACCTGCTCGACACTCAGGTCGCACAGATGGTGCAGGACCACGGCCATCCGCTGGGGTTCGGGCAGGGTGCGCAGCGCGGCGACCAGGGCGGTGCGTTCGGGGTCGGGGCCCGGGGTGTGCTCCGGCGGGGGCGTACGGCGGACGAGCTCCAGCCAGCGGCGGGCGCGGCGCCAGCGGCTCACCGCGAGCCGGGTCGCCACGGTGCGGATCCACGCCTCGGGCGCCCCGTCGGCGAGGAACTCCCGCCGCCGGTCCCAGGCCCGGACGAACGCCTCCTGGACGACGTCCTGCGCCTCGCCGTGGTCCCCCGTGAAGGCGTACAGCTGGCCGGTCAGCCGGGGAAACGCGGCCGCGTAGAACGCGTCGAACTCTTCCTCGGTCATGCCCCCGCGTCTTCCTCGGTCATGCCCTGACGGACGTCATCCGAGTTTTCCGGGTTCCCGTGCAACCCAGGTGTCTTCGTCGTGCGTACAGGTCCCGTACGACGCACATCGAAACACACCAGGGGGAACAGCATGACCACCAGAACTGCCGGCAGGTCCGGCCGTCTCGCCCTCGCCGGGGGCGCGGCCCTGTGCGTGCTGGCGCTCGCGGGCTGTTCGGGCAGCGCGGTGGCCGAGAGCAAGGGCGCCGCGGCGGGGGCCGCCGCGTCGAGTCCGGCCGCGAAGCCGTCCGCGAAGCCCAGGCCTTCGGTGAAGCCGCTGAAGACGCTGGCGGGCGTGCGCGTCAACGTCCTGGACGGGCAGACCGTGGGCGTCGGCATGCCGATATCCGTGACCTTCGACAAGCCCGTACCGGCCGCCGAACGGGCGGACACGGAACGGCAGTTGAAGGTCACCTCGGGTGTCGAGGGCTCCTGGAGCTGGATCAAGGACCGCAATCTTCTCGACGGGCAGCGCGTCGACTTCCGGCCGCAGGAGTACTGGACCCCGGGCACGAAGATCACCGTACGGGCGGGTGCGGGCATCACCCGGCACGTCACCGTCGGCCGCTCCCTCGTCGCCACCGTCGATGTCACCGCCCACACCATGAAGATCGTCAAGGACGGTCGCACACGCACCGTCCCGGTCACCGCGGGCGCGCCCGGCATGGACACCTGGAACGGCACGATGGTCGTCTCCGACAAGGCGACCAAGGTCTTCATGGACTCGCGGTCGGTCGGCTACGGCGACGCGTACGCGGGCTATTACTACTACGCCGTCCACCTCACCACCTCGGGCACCTACCTCCACCAGAACCCGAAGGCGGACACCTACGGGGGCCACCAGAACGTCACGCACGGCTGCGTCGGGCTCCCGACGGACGGCACGGCGAAGCGGTTCTACGACGAGGTCATCCCGGGTGACGTCGTGAAGGTCGTCGGCTCGAAGGACACCGTCGCCGTCGGCAACGGGTACGGCGACTGGAACCTCGACTGGGACGCGTGGCGGGCGGGCAGCGCGCTGAAGTGACCCCCGGAGCGGACCGCGCCGGTGTGAACGCGGTGGGCGAAGTGAATCCGGAGAGCACGAAGAGCTCGGAAAAGATTCCGCCGGTGTCATCCAGGCACCGCGTCACGGGAGTTTGAAGGGGTGGAGAGGCGCCCTCCGTTCCGTATCGCTCATCCGGATCCTCAACGGTCCGTTCATCGCTAGGAGTTGTCCGTTCATGACACGGATGCAGAAATACGTGGCCGCCGCGGCAGTCGCTGCCGCCCTGGCCGGGGTGCCCTCGGTGTCGTACGCCGTCTCACAGGGGAAGACGGCGCACGGCACCACCATCGAGCAGAGCACCCCCTTCAGGGCGAAGGCGAAGGCCGCGGCGGCCGCCCACGCGGTGGCCAGGAAGGCCCCCACCGCCCGCGTCGTCGCGTCCGGCGAGCACGTGACCGCCGCTCCCGGCTTCGAGCTGTGGCTCACCGCGGACGGCAAGCACTGGACGACGCCCGGTGACCCGGAGCCGCAGTTCCGCAGCGTCGTCGACGGCAACATCGACCTGGGCACACCCGGCGTGTCCAGGCAGTCGGAGAGCACGGGCGGCCGCTACACCCTCTCCGGGCTCTACTACGGCGGCAAGGGCACCGCGTCCCGCGTCGAGATCGAGACCGGGGCCGGGACCGTGCACGGCAAGCTGCTCACGCTCGCGGGCAAGCCGGGCTGGGGCGTCTGGTACGCCACCACCGCCGCCCCGGCGAAGAACGACGGCTTCGACTTCATCGGCGCCGTCACCGTGTACGACACCCGGGGCAAGGTGTACGCCCAGCTGAAGTAGGCGTACGGGCGGGGGACTTGGGAAGGGGACCGGCCGGCGGGGGACTTGGCACCGCGCCGCGGCCGCCGCCCGGTCCCCCGCCGTTTCCCTCGCATCCCCCCACGTACCCGACCCCGAGGGACCACCGGCCGTGCAGCCCGAGACACCCGAAGCCTCCGCAGGCAGCGACGACTTCGCCGAGTACGCCACCGTGGCCTGGCCTCGCCTGGTCCGCACCGCGCACATGCTCACCGGCGACTTCCACGAGGCCGAGGATCTCGTCCAGACCACGCTGGCCAAGGTGTACGCGCGCTGGCAGCGCATTCCGCGCGACGACGTCGACTTCTACGTACGCCGCTCGCTCGTCAACAACAACCTCAGCCGGGTGCGCAGGAGACGGGTGGCCCAGCTCCTCATGCCGTTCCTGCCCGAGCGGGTGCACCAGAGCGAGCCGGGGCACGCGGAGGCGGTCGCGCAGCGGGCCGCTCTCGGTCAGGCGCTCGCCGCCCTGTCGCCGCGGCAGCGGGCCGTGATGGTGCTGCGCTACTGGGAGGACCTGAACGAGCCCGAGATCGCCGAGCTGCTCGGCTGCTCGGTCGGCACGGTCAAGACCCATGCCCGGCGCGGCCTCGAAGCCCTGCGCTCCCACCCCGTGTTCGCCCGCCGACAGCCCGTCTCCGGAGCCCGCTCATGAACCACCGCCGTCACACCTCGCGCCCCGCGGACCCGGCAGGTCCCGAAGTCGGGCTGGTGCGCGAGGTGTTCACCGACGTCGCGAACGACGTCACCCCGTCCGCGGTTCCGCTGGCCGCCATCGAGCGCGAGGGCCGGCGCCGGCGCCGCCGCAGGAGCACCGTGCTGGGGGCCGCCTGCGGGGTGCTCCTGGTCCCGCTGGCCGTGGTCGTCCTGCGCGGCGGGGAGGGGGGCGGGAGCGGGGCCGGGACGGCGGAGAAGGGGACGCGGGTCTCCTCCTCCCCGACGCAGACCCGGGACGCCTCGCCCAGCCCCTCCGTGCCCCCCGGGAAGGTGCGGGTCGTGACGCCGGGGGAGCGGGTCCGGGTCGCGCCCGGCACCCGGATCTGGCTCACACGGGACGGCAAGCACTGGACCGAACCGGGGGCGCCCGAGCCCCAGTTCAGAAGCGTCAGCGACGGCAACCTGGACATCAGCGTGCCGGGCGTCAGCCTCCAGGAGTCGAGCGAGGGCGGCACGCACTTCCTCTCCGGCATCTACTACGGCGGCGCGGACGCGGCGCGGGTCCGGATCGAGACGAGGGCCGGCGAGGTCAACGGCACGGTGCTCACGCTCGCGGGCAAGCAGAAGTGGGGGGTCTGGTACGCGAGCGTGAAGGAGCGCGACACGCCCTCCTCGACCTCCTCCTCGTCCGCACCTTCGACGACCGGCTTCACCGAGCGGGTCACGGTGTACGACTCCGCGGGCGTGGTGATCGCGAGCCAGGACTTCAGCCTGTGAGACGCCGGCCCCTCGCCGCGACTGCTGCTCTCCCGGGCGACGCACACCGGGGGCGCCCGAAATCCCGTACCCGGTGGCAGGACGCGTACGGAGAACAACTCTCCGTCACCGCCGCCCCCTTCGCTCAACACCCGTCGAAAGGCAACGATTGGGCCACCCCGGCGCGGCTCCCCAGCAACACTGAAACCCCCGTGACCGGCCTCATCACCGGCCTCCGGCCCAAGATCACCGGGGATTCAGCCGACCTGCCGGGCTGGTCCGGCGAAGTGAAGAAGGACATCCAGCCCTTCCGCACGGCCGAATAGGACCCATACTGGCATCACGATGACGAAGCCAACCGCGCCCCGGCGCCACCTGCCCACCAGCCCCTTCGCCGCCCCCACCGCCCCGGAGGCCAAGCACTTCAGCCTGGGGGACCGCGTCTCCCACGACCAGTTCGGCCTGGGCACGATCGTCGGCGTCGAAGAGGGCATCGCCATGCTCGTCGACTTCGGCTCCCACCAGGCCCGCGTTGTCAGCCCGTACACCCGGATGCACAGCCTCTGACGTGTCCCTGCTCCCGTCTCGGTGAGACGGGAGACGGCACGATCCTCACCCCGCGGCAGTGGCCTCGGCGGGCTGCCGGGTGCGCGACGGACGGCCGTCGAGGTGGACGACCACGTGCGCGTGAAAGCGGTCGACGGAGTCGTCGACGCTGCGGATGAAGCCCGATTCGGCGGTGCCGCGCGTGTTGCCCATCCCTCGGAAGAGCGACAGCCGGAAGCCGCTGATCCGAGCCCCGTTCTTCGGCAGAATGTCCGCCGGTTCGGGGCGCAGGCGCTCCAGCGTGCCCCGCGGCCCTCCCGCCTGACCGGCGAGCAACGTCTCGACGTGCAGGTCGGCCGGGGCCTCGTCGAGCCGACGGATGAGGCGTTTCGCCCAGGTGAGGGGCTGCCCCTGTTCAGGGGCGGCGATCTCGATGGACGTACGCAGTTTCCCCGTGCGCAGGTCCGCGCTGAGCGCGAGGATTCCGGCCGTCCCCTCGATGCGCAGCTCCGCGTCGAGCTTTCCGTCCAGGCAGAGGCGGTCCGCCAGGGCCGCACGACGGGTTCGGGGATCCGTGCCGCGTTTCGCGCGCTGCACCGGGAGTACCTTCTGCCCCAGTTCGCCGCCGAGTCGCAGACACACCTGGCGCACCAGCCGTTCCCAGCTCTCGACGACCTCCACCGCCCGCGGGTCGCCCTGGCACAGCGTCTCGTCGTCGATCCCGTTGCGCACGGGCACCCAGGCCGGGCCCATGTTCTGGAAGCCGTGACAGCCGGAGTTCTCGTGCTGGAGGTAGTACAGGAGCTCCTGGAGCAGCCAGGCGTGGGCGGTGTTGCCGACGCCCTCGTGGCGGATCAGCATCTGGGCCTGATGGGTCACCTCGGCCCAGGACAGGTGCCAGAACGCCACCTTGTGCTTGCGCCGCCCGTCCGACTTGACGTCGACGAGTGGGCTGCCGTCCAACTCCACGTCGTTGGACAGGGTGATCACCGCTTCGTAGCCCCGCCGGGCGGCGATGTCGACGTACGCCTGCACCTGGTCCGGCTTGAGGGAGTTCCCGTTCGTCTTGGTCTCGACCAGCGCGGTCCACAGCTTGCCCGCGCGCTCGACGCGGATCACGCCATCGGGCCGTCGCGGAGAGTCCCCGTTCGGCAGCGAGACCTCCGTGAACGTCTCCATCCGCCCGGCCGGCGCCCCGAACGCGGCCGTCAGTCGCCGCCCGAACTCGGGGACCTGAGCCATCACCGACAGCAGGACGGATGTCGCCCGGGTCTCCCGCTCCCGGTCGCTCTTGAGGGCGGAGGCAGGGAAGAGCCGGGCCGTCCGCCAGGAATCGTTCTCGGCCAGGGACTTCTTGACCACCTTGGGCAGCGTGACCTTCTTCTTGACGGTACGAGGCCGGGGCACCCGCCTGGCCACCGTCTCGGCCGCCTCGACCGGTCCGCTCGCGACCTGGGCGGGAACGGCGGCGACGGCGGCCGGCACCTCCGCCTCGACGGCCACTGCCTGCACCGCCGCCTCGACCACCTCCACACCGTCCGGCTCCGCGCCGTCCGGCTCCGCGGCGTCGTCGATGTCGACGCCGAAGTCGGTGGCCAGACCGGCGAGCCCGGACGCGTATCCCTGACCGATGGCCCGGAACTTCCAGTCGCCTCCGCGCCGGTAGAGCTCGCCGAAGAGCAGCGCGCTGACCTCTCCCGCGTCCTCGATGGAGAACCGCAGCAGAGTCTCCCCGGAGCCGCCGGCCAAGGTCAGGCAGACGTCGTTGAGGTCGCCGAACCGTGCCGCCTCGTCCCGGCTCGCCGCCACGACGATCCGTTCGACCCCGGTCGGGATCGCGGTCAGGTCGAAGGTGATGCGGTCCTCGCTGCCACCCGCGGTCGGGGACTTGCCCAGGAGCTGCACGCTCCCGTCGGCCGCGACGGGGTGGTTGTAGAAGTAGAAGTCCACGTCGCTGCGGACCTTGCCGTCGGGATCGAGCAGCAGCACGGACACGTCCGCGTCGCCCTCTCCGGTGGAACTGCTCCAGCCCAGGCTCACCATCACGGAGCCGATGTCTTCGCTTAAGGACGCCAGACCTACGTTGCCGCCCTTGACCATCTCGTGCACGAGGCCCCCCAGATGCACGGCCGCAGGGGTCAGCCCCCGGCGGCCCGTCGTTCGCTAGCAGTGTGTGACGCACCCCACACCCAGCGCATCAAGGGCACGATAGCGCCAGGACCGGAGGGTGGTGACCTCTGCGCGTGATTCTTTCCTCCGGCATATACACCCCGTGCCCGGCGTATCCGTATCCCGGAAACCTCAGAGCGGGGGCTGCGCCGGGGCCGGTCCCAGGGTCGTGGTGCCCGGGGCCGTGCGGTGGCCGAGGCCCGTGCGGTACGCGTCGAGGGCGGCTTCGACGCGGCCGGTGCGGCGGAGCAGGTCGCCGAGCAGTCGGCACAGGTCGGCGAGGTCGCCGGCCGCGCCCGCCCGCTCCAGGAGGCTGAGCGCGCGGACGTAGTGCTCCTCGGCGGTCTCCGTGTCGCGGGTGTCCTCGGCGATGATGCCGAGCAGCCGGTGGGCGGCGGCTGAGTGGACGGCGCCGCGCTCGGAGCTGAGGTCGCCGAGGACGTCGTGCAGCAGGGCGGCGGCCTCGTCGGACTTGTCGCGGCGGTGCAGTACGTCGGCGAGCTCGACGGCGACCTGGCTGCTGTAGAGGGCGGCGCGCCTGGCGGAGTGCATGGCCTGCGCCTGCCTCAACTCTCCCTCGGCCCGCTCCAGTTCGCCGTTCTGGGCGTAGAGGTAGCCGCGCATCCAGTGGCAGTTGGCGAGTTCCGTACTGAGCTGGAGCTGGCGGTAGAGGTCGGCCGCCTTGGCGAGGGAGATGTCGGCCTCGGCGATGCGGCCCTCGGCGATCATCGTGCGCGCGACCGAGCGGTGCATACGGGCGACCAGCGCGGGGTCGCCCGCCTTCGGGGCGAGGGCGAGGGCGAATTCGGCGGCCTGGGCGGCCCGCGCGTGGGCGCCCATGTCCATGTACGGCGCGATGACACCCGTGTAGAGGAGCAGGAGGGCGTCCGGGTCGTGCAGGCCTGTGCGGTTGAGCTCGTCGAGGGTGGACTCGAACAGGTAGCAGGAGTAACGGAGTTCACCGGCGAGGTAGTGGGACACCGCTCGGCCGCGCAGAGCGGGCACCCGGACCGGCAGCGGCGCGTCGCCGAGCCGTTGCTCCGACTCCTCGAAGCGCTGCCGCGCCGTCTCCAGGTCACCTGTCTCCAGGGCGCATTCGCCGAGACCGAGCAGTGCGGCGGCCTGCTCGGCGCACAGCCCGTGCTCGTCGGCCTCCGCGAGCAGCGCGGCGTACTGCTCCGCCGCCACCTCCGCCTCCCCGGTGGCGAGCGTGCGCTGCGCGTCGGTCAGCCGCAGCCGCAGGTCGGTGGCGAGGTGGGCGGGGCGGCCGGTGGCCAGCTCCTCGTAGGCGACCCCGAGCCGCTCGGCGATATGCCGCAGCGCGGGCTCGGACGCGCGGACGCGGCCGGCCTCCACGGTGGAGATGTAGGCCGGGGTGTACGCCGGTTCCGCCAGCTGCTTCTGCGTCAGGCCGCGTTCGGTACGCAGTTGCTGCACCCTGCGCCCGATGACCTCCGGGCCGTCACGCTCCGTCATGCGGGTAAGCATGCCATTAAGCGGACTTACGATCGGTCAACTCCTGATCAATGTTCAACTTCCCCTGGAACACTTGCCCTTGGCATCCAGGAGCCCCTACGTTAAGCGACGGGTTAAGTCCGCTTAATACGCCGCTGTTGCGAGGTTGCCGTGCTCCGACGTATCTCCGCGCGCTACTCCAGAGGCCTTGCCGCAGCCGTCGTCGCCGTGGTGGCACTGATCATGGCAGCGAACTTCGGCCCCGTCCGCACGGCCACACCGCAGGCCCCTGCGCCTCCCCCGGCGGCGTCCACGGTGCACGGGGTGCGCTGACCCTGACCGCTCCGGCGGCGCCGGGCCGGTGGCCGGGTTGCTCAGCCGTGTGAGGCCTCCGCGACGTCAACCGTTTCGGAGCGTTCGCGACGGATGCGCTCAAGTCCCCAGGCGCCGAGCGGCCCCAGCGCTCGATTGAGCGTGTGCCCGTGCTCTGTCAGGGAGTACTCCACCCGCGGCGGCACCTCGGCGTAGACCTTCCGGTGCACGAGACCGTCCTGCTCCATCTCCCGCAGGTGCTGCGTCAGCATCTTCTCGCTCACTCCCGGCAGACCGCGCCGAAGCTCGGCGAAGCGGCGTACGCCATGGGCGTCGAGTTCCCAGAGGATCAGTCCCTTCCACTTGCCGCTCACCACGTCGAGCGCTGCGTCGATGCCGCAGATGTACGGCCCGATCCTCGGCGCCTTGGCCATCACTGACCCCCCTTACGAAAAGGTAAGTACCGCAGAAAATAGTGGGTACTTCCGAGAGTAGTGATGCTCTCCGAGCATGGAGGGGTGAACGAACAACAGAGCCTCACCACCAGGCGGAACAGCGCTGTCACCGTGATCGGGCTCGGCCCGATGGGCCAGGCGATGACCCGCACCCTCCTCGCCGCCGGCCACCCGGTCACCGTCTGGAACCGCACCGCCGGCAGGGCCGACGGCGTCGTCGCCGACGGCGCGACGCTCGCGGCGACACCGCGCGAGGCGGTCGAAGCGAGTGACCTCGTGATCCTCAGCCTCACCGACTACCCGGCGATGTACGACGTCCTCGGCAGCTCCGCCGAATCGCTCGCCGGCCGGACGCTGGTCAACCTGAGCTCCGACACCCCCGACCGCACGCGCGAGGCGGCGACCTGGGCAGCGGGTCACGGTGCCGCCTTCCTCACCGGAGGTGTCATGGTCCCCGCGCCGATGGTCGGCACGGAGGCGTCCTTCGTCTACTACAGCGGCCCCCACCAGGTGATGGAGAGCCACCTGGCCGCGTTGACTGCGCTCGGAACACCCAGGCATCTGGGCGAGGACCCGGGCCTCGCCCAGATGATGTACCAGGCCCAACTCGCGGTGTTCCTCACCACCTTGTCCTCGCTGATGCACGCCACCGCGATGCTGGGTACCGCAGGAATGAAGGCCGCGGAAGTGCTGCCGGAGCTGCTCTCCTCCGCCGACGCGATCGGCGCCATCCTGAGGTCCGGCGAGGAGCACCCCGGCACCGCGCTCGATGCCGGGGAGCATCCCGGCGAGCTCAGCACGGTCACCATGATGGGTGCGACCTCCGACCACATCGTCGAGACCAGTACGTCGCTCGGCCTCGACCTGGCGCTCCCCCTGGCCGTGCAGGCCCACTATCGGCGCGCGATCGAGGACGGACACGGCAGCGACAACTGGACCCGCATCATCGACGGCATCCGAGAACCCCGCTAGGGCATGTGCCGCACGCCTGCTCACGGGCACGGTTGTCCACAGCTGTGGACAAGGCCCCGGCGGACAGAGCCCGGCATGACGGAAACCATGACAAACAGCCCTCCTCCGCCGTGGGGGGCGCCTACGGCGAGGAGATGTCACCGTTGGCCGAGATCAGCAGCGCGTACGAGCCCCGCTTCGCGGAGTTCGCGTGCGAGCCTGCCTTCACGGCCGCCGTGGACCAGCACGTGGCGGAGATCAGGGAGCGCCTCTCGGCGGCGGACGGAAGCCTGGTCCCCGGCCCGCCCCCGCGCGAGGACCTCGCCGACTACGCACTCGGCTTCCTCGACGCCCTCGCCGAGACCTCCGAGACCTCCGACTGACCTCACATGTCCGTCGGCGGGTCCATCGGCGGGTCCGTCGGGGGGTTCATCGGCCGGTCCGCCGAGCCCCGCATGTCGTTGAAGCAACCACCGCGCGGGACGCCGCCGTACGGGTGGCAGGCCGCCTACTCTGAGGCCGTGACCTCCCCCGCCGCACGCCGTGCCCGCGACCTCACCGCCGATCTCCCCCTCCCCGCCCTGGAGGATCTCTACCGGGATCTGCACCGGCACCCCGAGCTGTCGATGCGCGAGCACCGGACGGCCGGGATCCTCGCCGAGCGGCTGCGGAAGGCCGGATACGAGACGGCGGAAGGCGTCGGCGGCACCGGCGTGCTCGGCGTCCTGCGCAACGGCGACGGGCCCACCGTCCTGCTGCGCGCCGACATGGACGCGCTGCCGGTCGCCGAGGACACCGGGCTGCCGTACGCCTCCACCGTGCCCGGAGTCATGCACGCCTGCGGCCACGACCTGCACGTCACCTGGGCGGCCGGCGCGGCGGAGGCGCTCGCGGCGGGCCGGGACGCCTGGTCGGGGACGCTGCTGGTGGTCGGGCAGCCCGCCGAGGAGACGGGTGAGGGCGCGGCGCGGATGGTGGCCGACGGGCTGTACGAGCGCTTCCCGCGCCCCGACGTGCTGCTCGCCCAGCACGTCGCCCCCGGCCCGGCGGGGCTGTACGCCCACTCGCCCGGCCTGATCCTGTCCGCCTCGACGGACGTCGACATCGTCGTGCACGGGCGGGGCGGACACGGCTCGCGCCCCGAGGCGACCGTCGACCCGGTGGTGACCGCCGCGTACATCGTGACCCGGCTGCAGACCGTGGTCGGCCGGGAGATCGCGCCGCGCGACTCCGCCGTGCTGACCGTGGGGCGCATCGAGGCCGGCACCCGGCACAACATCATCCCGTCCGAGGCGCGCCTCTCCCTCAACCTCCGTACGCAGTCGGCCGAGGTCCGCGAACGGATGCTCGCGGCGATCCGGCGCATCGCGGCGGGCGAGTGCGCGGCCGCCGGCTGCCCGCGCGAGCCCGACGTCACCCTCGGCGCCGTCTTCCCGGCCACCGTCAACGACGCCGAGACCGACCAGCGCGTCGCCGCCGTTCACCGCGAGGTCTTCGGCGCGGCCGCCGTGCTCGACTTCGGCCCGGCGATGGGCAGCGAGGACTTCCCGCACCTCGCCGAGGGCGGAATCCCGTACTCCTACTGGTTCGTGACCAGCACCCCGACCGCCGTGTGGGACGCGGCGCCGGGCGCGGACCTGATGGACCGTCTCGCCGCCGTCCCGAGCAACCACAGCCCGCAGTTCGCCCCCGACCTGTCGACGGTCGGCCCAGGTGTACGGACGCTGGTGTCGGGGGCGCTGACGGAGCTGTCCGCGGCCTGACCCCGAGCAGGTCTTACGGAGCGGTGACATGAAGGGCGTGGCCCTGCTGTTTCGCGGGTCGGCGCCCCTAGCGTCTCCCGTATGCGAGGTATGCGGGTACTGGTCACCGGCGGAGCCGGGTTCATCGGGTCGCAGATCGTGGCGGCGCTGACCGCGCGCGGGCACGAGGCGGTGGTGTACGACCTTCGGGAGGGCGGCCGGGACGTCAGAAATCCCCGGGCGGTCTGCGACGCCCTGGTCGGCGTGGACGCCGTGTGCCATCAGGCGGCGATGGTGGGTCTCGGCAAGGGCTTCACGGACGCCGTCGAGTACGTCTCGCGCAATGACCTCGGTACGGCGGTACTGCTGACCGCGATGGCCGAGGCGGGGGTACGGCGGCTCGTGCTCGCCGGGTCGATGGTGGTGTACGGCGAGGGTCGGTACGTCTGCGAGCGGCACGGGGTGGTGCGGCCGGGGCCCCGCGCGCTCGCGGACCTCGACGCCGGGCGCTTCGAGCCCAGGTGCCCGGTGTGCGGACGGGACCTGAGCCCCGGGCTGGTCGCCGAGGACGCTCCGGTCGACCCGCGCAACGTCTACGCGACGACGAAGCTCGCCCAGGAGCACCTGGCCGCCTCCTGGGCCCGGAGCACCGGCGCCACGGCCGTCTCCCTGCGCTATCACAACGTCTACGGCCCTGGCATGCCCCGCGACACCCCGTACGCGGGCGTCGCCTCCTTCTTCCGTTCCGCCCTCGCGCGCGGTGAGTCCCCGAGGGTTTTCGAGGACGGCGGGCAGCGCCGGGACTTCGTCCATGTACGGGATGTGGCGGCCGCCAACGTCCTTGCCCTGGAAGGGGAGTTGGCGGGCGGGGCGCTGCACGCGTACAACACCGGCAGCGGGGATCCGCACACCGTGGGGGAGATGGCCCGGGCGCTGGCGGCCGCGCACGGGGGTCCGGATCCGGTGGTGACGGGCGAGTACCGGCTCGGCGACGTCCGGCACATCACGGCGGACTCGGCAAGGCTGCGGGCCGAGCTGGGCTGGAAGCCGGAGGTCCACTTCGCCGAGGGGATGCGGGAGTTCGCGGCGGCGAATCTGCGTCAGGAGCAGCCGAGCGCCGGATGAACGGCGGAAGGATCAGGATGCGGAGAGAAACCCTGAGATCACAGAACGTTACTTGCCGGTACGTGTGACGATACGGGCCCCCCTGCCGGAAGTTGAGTGCTCAAGCGCCACGGCCAGCAAAGGAACAGGACATGACCGCCCCTGTCCCGCCCGTATCCCCCACATCTCACATACCTCAGACATCTCACATACCGTCATCCGCTCCCGCTCGTCATCTCTCCCGCCCGTCCCCGCCGTCTCCCCCGCCGGCCGGCCCCGTCCGTCTGCTCGTCGTGGACGACGAGGAGGGCGTCCGGGCGATGCTCACCATGGCCCTGGAGTTCATGGGCTTCAAGGTGACCAGCGCCGCCACGGGACGCCAGGCCCTGGAGATCGTCACCCGACGAGTCCCGGACCTCGTCCTGCTCGACGTGAACCTGCCCGACCTCGACGGCTTCGACGTGTGCCGGACCCTGCGCTCCCGCGGGCTCCTGGTGCCCGTGCTGTTCCTCACCGGACGCAGCGACCTCGACGACCGCGTGCACGGACTCGACCTCGGCGGGGACGACTTCGTCACCAAACCGTTCGAGCTGAAGGAAGTGGCCGCGCGAGTACGGGCGTTGCTGCGGCGCACCGGCGGACAGCGGGCCGCCGACCGGCGCATGCTGAGGGCCGGTGCGGTGGAACTCGACACCGAGGCCCACCAGGCCTGGGCCGCGGGACGCGAACTGAGCCTGACCACCACCGAGTTCGCGCTGCTGCGCTACCTGATGGAGAACACCGGCCGGGTGCTCACCCGCGACCAGATCCAGGAACGCGTCTGGAACCACCGCGCCGACGGCTCGGGCATCGTCGACACCTACGTCTACTACCTGCGCCGCAAGTTGGGCGGCAGTGGACAGTCGCTGATCCGGACCGTGCGCGGAGTGGGCTACCAGCTGTGCGCGGAGTGACCGCGTCGGCCCGGCCGGACACCCCGGACCGGACGGGCCCCACCGGCACGGGCCCCAACCGGCGGGGCCCCGGCCGTTCGGGCCCCACCGGATATCTGACCGTCGCCTACTGGCTGGGCGCCACCCTGGTGACCCTAGGCGCGGTCGCCACCCTGTCCGCCTCCCTGCTCGGCCAGCTCCTCACCCAGCGCACCGACGAGGAGATCGAGAAGTTCCGCGGGATCGCGCAGCTCACCGTGTCCGAACGGCCCGCCCCGGACGAGGAATGCCTGATCCTCGTCCTCGACGCACAGGCCCGGACCATCGAGCGGTACGCGGGCTCCCCCCGCCTGCCCGCCTTCCCCGCGCTCGACCCCGCCGAACTGGACGCCCACGCCGCGCGGGACCGCCCGGTGGCCGTCGGCAGCGCCTACCGGGCCCTGGTGGTGCGCGTCCCGGACGCCGGAGTCGACCGCCGGGGCACCTACATCGTCATCGCCCGCTCGACGCAGGACATCCACCGCGCCGTCATCGACCTGCTCCGGATCGAGGGTGTCGTGTCGCTGCCGCTGCTCGGCGGCGTCGTGGCCGGTGCCAGGCGGCTCGGGCGCCGGGAGGCCCGTCAGCGGCAGGAGGCGGAGCGCGGGCTGCGGGAGTTCCTGGCCGCCGCCGGCCACGAACTGCGCAATCCGCTGACCACCATCTCCGGATACGCCCAGCTGGCCCGGACCGGCGATCCGGCGTACGAACAGATGCGGGAGAAGGCGCTGGGCCGGGTGGCCGCCGAGGTCGAGCGGATGGACTCGCTCATCGACGAGCTGGTGCTGCTCAGTCGCCTCGACCTGGGCCAGCCCCTGAACGTACAGCCCGTGGACCTGGGGCAGCTGTGCCGCGACGCCGTCCGCTCGGCTCTCGACTGCCATCCAGGGCATCCGGTACGGCTGCTGGTCGCGCCCGGCGAACACACCGTCATCGGCGACCCGTTCAGGCTCCACCAGCTGGTCGCCAACCTGCTGACCAACGCGCGGGTGCACACGCCTGAGGGCACCCGGGCGACGCTCGGGGTCGGCACGGAGGACGGGCACCGGGTCATCGAGGTGACCGACGACGGGCCGGGCGTGCCGGAAGAGGTGCGCGCGCGGGTCTTCGACCGGTTCGTGCGCGGCGAGGACCCGGGCGCCGGCAGCGGGCTCGGCCTCAGCATCGTCGCCGCCGTCGCAGCGGCGCACGGCGGCACGGTGACCCTCCAGCCCTCGGACCACGGAGCATGGTTCAGGATCCGACTGCCGGCCGCGCCATAAGCCTCAGGTCCCGGGGTCACACCTGGCCTGAAGCCCTCGGACCACCGGGCATGGTCCAGAATCCGACTGCCGGCCGCGCCATGAGCCTCGGGTCCGGGGTCACGCCTGGCCTGAAGCCCTCGGACCACCGGGCATGGTCCAGGATCCGACTGCCGGCGGCGCCATGAGCCCCAGGACCCCGGAGTCACGCCTGTGCCTGGAGCCGGCCCAGTTGGTGCTGGACGTGGTCCAGGGCTCCCTGTCTGCGCCCGGGGACGCGCAGCCGCAGGTCGGCCAGTGCGGGGCCGAGTTCGCGGGCCCGTGCCGTGTCGTCGATCCGCCCCCACTGGTGGTGGGCCCGGTCCACCGCCGTTTCCACGGCGGGCGCGTCCGCGGCCTGCCCCGCCCCGAGCCGTACGGCGGCCACCGCCAGCCAGGTCCGGCAACTCCCCTCCGCGTCCCCGGCGAACATCGCCAGATCCGCCCGCACCTCCATCCAGTGCAGCACCTGCTCCGAGCCAGCCCCGTGCGTCCGCAGCGCACCCTGCTCCCACTGCGCGGCGAGGGCGACGGCTTCGTCGTGCCGCCCGGCCTGGACCGCGGAACTGATGGCGGCATGCGGGTCTTTCAGCCCGTCCGGCGTTTGAGGACGAGGCCGTTCAGGCCGATACGGGGGTCTGGGGGCAGAGCCCCCAGGGACGCGCACACCCCCGCCGGGTGTCGACAACACGAGGTCCGCGGAGCCGGCGTCGTCCGCGATACGCCCCAACGCGGCCTGGTGCAGCTGCGGCAGCGGAGGCCGGTGACCACTGCGCAGGATGGTCGCGACGGCCCTCATGTACGCCGGCTGCGCCACCGCCCGCCGGGGCGGAGGCGGCGCGATACGCCCGTAGAGGGCGACGGAGGGCCCCGCCGTCAGCGGGTGCGCCCCGAGATGCAGCCAGGTCTCCGCGTCCGTGTGGAGGTCGACGAAGAGGCTGGCCGTGCCGGGTGCGCGCAGCCGGAGTTCCTCGGTGACCCAGTGCCAGGGGAAGCCGGTGTAGCGGACGGTCGCGGGGGTGGTGCGGGCCAGCGCGAGATGCGGAAGCCGCTGGCGGCGGTCGAGTTGGAGCTGTCCGGCGAGGAACACCGTGAGCGGCCCGGGCGCGGCGGCCGCGGCACGCAGCCGGGTGAGGACGGCCTGCGGCTCCAGCGGGTCGGCGAGTTCGACGACGTTCGCGGTGTCGGTGCCGGACAGCACGGCGGGGGCGACCGCCGCGAGAACGGGGAGCACGGACGCCGCGTCCACCAGACACCCCTTGCCGACCGGCGAGGCCGCGAGGAGCAGCACGGTTCCGGGCATGGTTCCCTCCCCATCGATCACGTACGCGAGCACCGTAACCGCTGCGGGTGCAAACCCTCACCCTTGGGCGGTGGGAAGGGTCACCTCGAAGCGGCAGCCCCCGGTGACGTTGCGTACGGCAGCGCGCCCCTGGTGGGCCTCCACGATGCCGCGCACGATGGCGAGGCCGAGGCCCGCTCCGGCGGGCGGCGTACGGGCGTGGGTGCCGCGCCAGCCGGTGTCGAAGACGCGCGGGAGATCCTCCTCGGGGATGCCGCCGCAGCCGTCGGTGACGGACAGGACGACACCCTCGGCCGAACGTTCGGCGGCGACGGCGACGGTGCCGTCGGCGGGGGTGCGGCGGATCGCGTTGACCAGGAGGTTGCCCAGCACCCGGCTCATCTCCTTGCCGTCCACCTCCACCGGCACCGGTTCGATGGGGTCGCCGACCAGCCGTACGCCGAGTTCACGGGCGAGCGGGTCCGCACCCGCGAGGGCGTCGCCGACGAGGTCGTACAGGGAGATCCGGGACGGGGAGAGCGCGAGGGCGCCCGCGTGGATGCGGGAGAGTTCGAAGAGGTCGCCGACCATGTCGTTGAGACGTTCGACCTCGGTGCGGATCTGGCGGAGGTAGCGGTCGGGGTCGGCGGCCACCCCGTCCTCCAGGGCCTCGGACATCGCGCGCAGGCCCGCGAGGGGGGTGCGCAGGTCGTGCGAGATCCAGGCGACGAGTTCGCGCCGTGACGTCTCCAGGGCGCGTTCGCGGTCGCGGGACTCGGCCAGCTTGACGCTGGTGGCCTGCAACTCGCGGCTCAGCGCGGCGAGTTCGGCGGTCGCCGGGCCGTCGGGGGCCGCGAAGGAGCCGCCGTCGCCGAAGGAGCGGGCGGCCAGGGTGAGCGCCCGGCTGCGGGCGACGACCCAGCGGCCCAGGAGCAGGGCGGTCGCGAGGGAGACCACGGCGGCCATCGCGACGACCGTCGTGACGACGGTCAGGTCGTGCGCCGACAGGAACATCGCCCATGCCACGGCCAGTGTGCCCGCGAGCATCGCGGTCACCGCCACGACGGCGACGACGGCCAGGGACGCGGTCAGCGAGCGGCGCCGGATCAGCCAGAGCGCGAACGCCCCGAGCAGCCCGGCCGCGGCGGCGCCGAGGAAGGCGAAGAGGGCGATGAGGAGCATGTCCTGCATGACTCACGGCTCCCGCGTCGTGGAGTCGGAGGCGGCGGTGTCGGGCTCCTCGAAGCGGTAGCCCACCCCCCACACCGTCTGGATCAGGCGGGGCCGGCCCGGGTCGTCCTCGACCTTGCCGCGCAGCCGGCGGACGTGGACGGTGACCGTGGAGAGGTCGCCGAAGTCCCAGCCCCAGACCTCGCGCATCAGGTCCTCGCGGCTGTAGGCGCGGCCGGGGTTGCGGAGGAAGAACGCGAGGAGGTCGAACTCCCGGATGGTGAGGGCCAGTTCGGTGCCGTCCTTGGTGGCGCGGCGGGCCGCCGGGTCGATGGTGAGGCCGGCCGCGCTCAGGGGGCGCAGCGTCCGGGTCGCGGGGCGGGTGCGGCGCAGCACGGACTCGACGCGCAGCACCAGCTCACGCGGGCTGAACGGCTTCGTCACGTAGTCGTCGGCGCCCACCTCCAGTCCCAGGATGCGGTCGTCCTCGTCACCGCGGGCGGTGAGCATGATGACCGGCACGGGGCCACGCCCGCGTATCCGGCGGCACACCTCCAGGCCGTCCATGCCGGGCAGCATCAGGTCCAGGACCACCAGGTCCGGCCAGTGCGCGGCGGCCCGGGCGAGCGCGGCGGGGCCGTCGCCGGCGCGGTCCACGGCGTAGCCCGCGCGGTCGAGGTAGCCGGAGACCACCTCGGCGACCGTGGGGTCGTCGTCGACGACGAGGACGCGGGCGGGGGCCCCCGGAGCGGGTGGCGCGGGCGGGGGCGAGGGCAGTGCGTCCGGCTGCGGCATTTCGTGCGGGTGCTGCATACGACCAGCGTCGCACCGCGGCCGCGCGGAGGGCGCCGTACGGCGTCGACGTCCGTGTTTCGTAAGGAGCCGATGCCCGTGATGTCCCTTTCGTCTCCGTAGGGTGAAAGCCGTGACGACCTCCCCCGTGAACCCGCAAGCCCGGGAAACACCCGACGTGGACGTGGTGCTGCCCTGCCTCGACGAGGCCGAGGCGCTGCCCTGGGTGCTGGCCCGGATCCCGCCCGGCTGGCGTGCGATCGTCGTGGACAACGGCTCCACCGACGGCTCCGCGGACATCGCCCGCGGCCTCGGCGCGACGGTCGTGCACGAGGAGCGCCGCGGGTTCGGCGCCGCCTGCCATGCGGGGCTGACCGCCGCCACTGCCGACATCGTGTGCTTCTGCGACTGCGACGCCTCGCTCGACCCCTCGCTCCTCGTGCCCTTCGTGCGCGAGGTGCGCAGTGGCGGGGCCGACCTCGTGCTCGGGCGGCGGCGGCCGCGGGGGCGCGGCGCCTGGCCGGCGCACGCCCGCGCGGGCAACCTCGCGCTCGCGCATCTGCTGCGCCGGCGTACCGGGCTGCGGCTGCACGACCTGGGGCCGCTGCGGGCCGCTCGCCGCGAGGCGCTGCTCGGCCTCGGACTGTCCGACCGGCGCAGCGGCTATCCCCTGCAGATGGTCGTGCGGGCCGCCGACGCCGGGTGGCGCGTCGCCGAGCACGACGTGCCGTATCTGCCGCGGGCCGGGGTCTCCAAGGTCACGGGGACCTGGCGGGGGACGTGGCAGGCGGTCGCCGACATGCGGCGCGTGCTGGCCGAGACCGGCGTGTAGTTCGCCCCCTCCGCCCCTTCCCGTCCCGTCCCGTCCTCATGGGGGTTTCGCCCCCTCTCCCCCTGTCGCGCTTCGCGCTCGTCCTCAAACGCCGGACGGGCTTAAACGCTGGAGGAAGCCCTCAAGTGATCAGCACCCTGCTTGTCATCGCCAAAGAACCTCGGCCCGGGCGCGTGAAGACCCGGCTCACGCCCCCCTTCACCCCCGAGGAGGCCGCCGCGCTCGCCGAGGCCGCCCTGCGGGACACCCTGCTCGCCGTGCTGGCGGCGCCCGCGCGGCGACGGGTGCTCGTGCTCGACGGGGCACCGGGGCCCTGGCTGCCGGCCGGCTTCGAGGTCGTACCGCAGTGTGCGGGCGGGCTCGACGAGCGGCTCGCGGGCGCGTTCGGGGGCTGCGACGGGCCCGCCCTGCTCATCGGAATGGACACGCCCCAGGTGACACCGACGCTCCTCACCGTCGACTGGCGGGGCACCGACGCGTACTTCGGGCCCGCCGAGGACGGCGGGTTCTGGGCGCTGGGGCTCGCCGAGCCCGATCCGGAGCTGCTGCGCGGGGTGCCGATGTCGACGGCCGGCACCGGCGCCCTGCAGCGCGGCCGGCTCGTCGCCGCGGGCCTGCGCGTGCGCGATCTGACGCGGCTGCGGGACGTCGACACGGCCCACGACGCTGAGGTGGTCGCCGCCGGTGCGCCGCACGGCCGGTTCGCGTCGGAGCTGGCCCGGCTGACAGCGGTCGCCGGCCGATGAGCACCGTCACCGAGGAGACGGCGACCGCCTGGTGCGCGGACCCGTACGCCGACGCCCTGCGCACCGGACGCGGCCCCCTCTTCCTGCGCCGCACCGACGGCTGGCTGCTCCCGCTGGAGGTCGAGCGGTGGTGCGCCGGGGCCGACGCCGCCGACCTGGACGTGCTGCGGCGCTGCGAGGGTGCCGTGCTCGACGTGGGGTGCGGGCCCGGACGGCTGGTCGCGGCGCTCGCCGGGCAGGGGCTGCGGGCGCTGGGCATCGACGTCAGCGAGGCCGCCGTCGAGCACACCGTGCGGGTCGGCGGGCAGGCCCTGCGCCGGTCCGTCTTCGAGTCGGTGCCCGGCGAGGGGCGCTGGGACACCGCCCTCCTCATCGACGGCAACGTCGGCATCGGCGGCGACCCGCGCGCCCTGCTGCGGCGGGTGTCCGAACTCCTGGCCCCGGGCGGGCTGTTGATCGCCGAGACGGTGCCGGTGGACGACGTGGACGAGCGCGTCCACGTGCGCGTCGCCGACGGCCGGGGCGCCACCGGCGCGCCCTTCCTCTGGGCTCGCCTCGGCACCCCGGCACTGCTGCGGCACGCGCGCCGCACGGGCTGGCGCCCGGTCGATCAGTGGACGGCCGGCGGCCGGTCCTTCGTCGCCCTGCGCAACCGCAGCGCGGACAGCACCAGCAGCACCGCCGAGCTGCCGAACAGCACGGCCGTGATCAGCAGCCAGCGGGCCAGGAAGCCGTCACCGGACAGGCCCGTCTTGGACGTGTAGCGCTCAGCGACCTGCCCGCTGATCAGCGGAAACCACACCAGCAGCAGAAGGCCGGAGAGCGCCGCCGGGACGCGGACCCAGCCCGTCCACTCCCGGTGCCCGACGGCCCCGAGCAGCCGGGTGACGGCCCGGTCGGCCACGGCGTACAGGGGCAGCAGCACCAGATCGTGCAGCAGGGCGGCGCCGACGAGCCAGAGCGCCACCTCGAACCAGTCGTCCGCGAGCAGCCGTACGCCCGCGTATGCGGCCAGCGCGAACGAGCAGGCCAGCAGCACGAGTTGGAGGGGGCTCCCGATGCGGAGCCCGAGTCGGCCATGCGTCACAGGGTTCGGCATCACAGGTCTCCGAACGTCATCCGGGCCACCCACTTGGTGTTGAGCACGCCGGGTGCGGCGGGCACGATGATCCGCGCCGGGTGGCCGTGGTCGAGGGTCAGGGGCTCGCCGTTGACGTAGAAGGCGAGCAGGGAGCGCGGGTCGCGGACCTGGTTGGCGCGCAGCGCGGCCTTGCGGAACGAGCCGTGCCGCTGGAGGGACTCGACCAGTACGTCGGGCGCCTGCGCCCCCTCGTGGCCGACGAGCGCCGCGAGGTCCCGCAGCCGGACGCCCCGCCACCACTGGTCGGACGTCGACCAGCCCTCCACGCAGGCGATCGGCAGCGCGGCGCTGTGCAGGGGGAGTTGAAGGAGTTCGGCGCGGCTCAGCCGTACGGTGCCGGTGCGGCCGGTGACGACCAGCCGCCACGCGTCCTCGCTCGTCTCCGCCGGGTGGATGCCGGCCACGGAGGCCGTCTTGTTGATCTGGAAGCCGTTGGGTCCGGTGCCCGGTTCGGAGCCGCCGTGCGGTGCGAGTACGGCGGTCTCGCGCAGCGGTCCGTCGAAGTTGCGGCCGGCCGTGGTGACGAACAGCAGCAGGGAGCCGCCGCCGACCAGGCCGAGCGCGCCGCGCCGCGAGACGGTCGGTTCGGCGGGGTCCGGCGACACCAGTTCCGTCCGCTCCTCCCTCAGGTGGCGCAGATTGCGCAGGGCCAGGGGCATCTTCAGCACGGCGTGCGCGACGAACGCGGCGAAGAAGACCCAGGCGCCGTAGAAGTGGAGGGGGTAGAAGGAGCCCGGGAAGACGTAGTCGAGCTGGATGTTCAGGATGCCGGTGATGAACTCGAAAAGCGCGCCGCCGACCAGCAGGAGCAGCGAGATCCGCTCCAGCGCGTGGGCGAGCGACCGGGCGGGCGGCAGCGCGAACAGCTTCGGGATCACCGACCACAGCTTCGCGAGCAGCACGGGGACGAGCACGAGCCCGAGGGTGACGTGCACGCCCTGCGTCAGCCGGTACAGCCAGGACGGGTTCGTCGGCCAGGAGAAGAGATAGAAGCCGAGCAGGCCCTTGTCGGGGGTCTTGTCGTTCACCGGCGACAGGTCCGGGTTGTAGGCGGCGTACGACACCAGCCCTGTCACGAACAAGGCCGTGATCCCGACCAGCAGGACGAGGCCGAGCACGGAGGTGAACCAGGGGCCGCGCAGGGGGCTGCGCCAGAACCCTGGGGAGGTGGGGAGCTTGTGGTCGCGCATGTTCCGACCGTAGGCAGGACCACCCCGGAAAGGGGCTCACGACTGATGACGAAACGCTGACGTCCGGCCCTGCGACACCCTCGCGGATCCCACCCGGCCCTAGCGTTCAGCTGTGAACCGCGACCACCTCCGCGACGCCGCACGCTCCGACGCCCGATCCGGGGACGGCCGGTTCGACGACGGCCGATCCGGGGCCGGCCATCGGGACGCCCTGCCCGGCGACACTCGATCCCGGGACGGCCGATCCGAGGACAGCCATCGGGATGCCCGGCCCGAGGACGGGCGCCGGGGCTCCGCCGACGGCACCACCCGATCCGGGGACACCCGATCTCAGGACGCCCGACCCGACGGTAGCCACCCCGCCCCCCTGCCCGCCGACCTCCACCCCCGCCGTCCCCTCCTCGCCGACCTCGGCGTTGCCCTCGCGGCCGTTCTGCTCGTGCTGGCTGCCGTGCTGGTGGGTACCGCTATTCAGCGGGCGGACGGCACGCTGTTCGTGAACTGGCCGCCGCTGCTGGCGAGTTGGGGGCCACATGTGGGTCCGGGCACGCCGGCCGCGGTCGTGGTGGCGGGCGTCGTCGTGGTGTACGGGCCCCGGGTGGCCGCGCGGCTGCCCTGGCGGGCGCTGCTGGGCGGGGCGTGGGCGGCGGCCGTGGTGTGGACGTTCTCGCTCGCGCTGGTCGACGGCTGGCAGCGGGGGGTCGCCCGGCGGCTGACGAGCAGGTACGAATACCTCCAGGTCATCGACCGCTTCCACGACATCCCGGCCACCCTGCGGGACTTCACCGCTCACATCCTGCTCGGCTCCCCCGAGCACTGGCCCGCCCATGTCGCCGGGCACCCCCCGGCGGCGACCCTCACCTTCGTCCTCCTCGACCGGATCGGGCTCGGCGGCGGCGCCTGGGCCGGTGTCTGGTGCATCACCGTCGGCGGGACGGCGTGCGTGGCCGTCCTCGTCGCCGTACGGGCGCTGGCCGGTGAGGCCCTGGCTCGGCGGGCGGCGCCGTTCCTCGTGCTCGCGCCCACCGCCGTGTGGGTGGGCACGTCCGCCGACGGCTACTTCGCGGCGGTCGCCGCCTGGGCCCTGGCCCTGCTCGCGCTGGCGGTCACCGGCCCCGCGCCCCGGACCTGCGCCGCGGCCGCGGGGCTCCTCCTCGGGCTCGCCTGCTACCTCTCGTACGGCCTGACACTGATCGCCGTGATCGCCGGGGCGGTGCTGCTGCTCGGCCGCGACGGCTTGCGCACCCGGACCCTGTCCCTGCTCCTCCCCGGGCTCCTCGGACTCGCCGTCGTCCCGGTCGCCTTCACCCTCGCGGGCTTCGACTGGTGGGAGGCGTACCGCCTGCTGGTCGTCCGCTACGGCCAGGGCGCGGGCGGCTTCCGGCCGTACGGCTACTGGGTGTGGGCCAACCTCGCGTGCACGGTGCTGATGGCGGGGCTCGCCACGGTGGCGGGCCTGCGGCGGGCGGGCGCCTCCCTGCGAGCGCCCCGCGCCGGGGCCCGCGCCGGCGCCGGCGATCCCGGCGACCGGCGGCTCGCGCTCCTCGTGCTCGCCGCCCTGCTCGCCCTCCTCGTCGCCGACCTCTCCGGGATGAGCAAGGCGGAGACGGAACGGATCTGGCTGCCGTTCGCGGTGTGGCTGCTGCCCGCGGGGGCGTTCCTGACCGGTCCACGGGCCTGGCTCGCCGCCCAGGCCGGGCTCGCCCTGCTGGTCAATCACCTGCTGCTGACGGGCTGGTGACCGGGCCGGGCCCCCGGCGCCGTACGGCGAAAACCGTTGTGTCGTCGGCCAGACGGCCCCCGCAGTGCCGCAGCGTGCCGTCGCGCACGAACCGGACCAGACGCTGCGGTTCGGCCGTGCCCGGGTCGGCGGACACCGCCTCGGCGACCCGCTTGCGCAGCGGATAGAAGACCCCCTGGGCGTCCCGGGCCTCGGTCACCCCGTCGCTGACCAGCAGGAGGGTCTCGCCGGGGGCCAGCGCAACGGTGAGGACCAGGGGCGGCGCGTCCGTGAACTCACTGAGTCCGAGCGGGAGTCCGTCCCCCGGCGGGAGTCGGCGTACGCCGCCGGGAGCGACCACGAGCGGCGGCTCATGCCCGAAATTGACCACCTCCACGACGTCCGGAGGCGGCTCACCCGCGCCGGACGTGTCCGGAAATCCGACCAGGACACCCGTCGCGAACCGCTCGCCGTCACCCCGCCCCACCGCCTTGCGGTACCGCACGTGCCGGAGCATCCGCACCTCCAGACGGTCGGCCACCGTGGCGAGTTCCGGCTCGTGGTAAGCCGCCTCGCGGAACGTGCCGAGCAGCGCCGCGGCCGCCTCCACCGCCCCGAGCCCCTTGCCCTGGACGTCACCGAGGACGACACGGGTGCCGCGCGGGCCCGGCTGGATGTCGTAGAAGTCGCCGCCGACGCGCGCCTCGCTGTCGGCGGCGAGGTACACCGCCGCGTGGTCGAGGTCCCCCCAGCCGGGCGGCAGCGGGCGCAGCACCGTGCGCCGGGTGGTCTCGGCGATGTCCCGCATGTGCAGCATGCGCCGCTCGCCGCGGACCCGGACCGCGCAGGCGAGCGTCGCGAGGACACCGCCGACGGCGACGAGGATGAAGTCGGGCAGGCCGGTCTGGTACTGGTGCGGCCAGGCGTTGTCCACGAGGACGTACGTCAGCAGCGAGAGCACCGCGAACGCCGCCGTGCCCCACACCCCGCAGATCGCGGCGGCGATCCCGGGCACCAGCACGATCCAGGAGATGACCCGGAACTCGCCGCTGGTGTTCCAGTCGACCGCGGCGATCGCCCCGCACAGCAGCAGCGGTGGCACCCAGGCGACACTGCGGCCACGGACCCGCAGCAGCTTCTGCCGCTCGGCGGCGGCCGTCTCGTGCCCGGCGCGCGGCAGCCGGTCCAGCACGGCCCACCGGTCGCCCTGCCTCATGCGGTTCAGCGAAACACGCCGCCAGGTCGGCCGCATCCCGACCCGCATCCGACTTGCCAGCGGCCGGGGCGAGGTGTGCCCTGGTAAGCAGGGGCGAGGAGAGAGGAGTGCTCCCATGGCTCACGCAGCACCCGCTTCAGGGGCACCGGGAACACCACGCACAACCGGAACGGCCGGCCCGGCCGCAACCGCCGGGACCCCCGACATCTTCGGTGCGCAGGCGCACACCGCGGCGAGGTGGGGCCTGCCCGTGGCGGGCGGGCTCCTGTACGGCTTCTGGGCCGCGGCGATCAACCGCAGCGGCGGGCCGATCACGGGCTGGAACATCCTGTTCGGATTCGTCTGCGCCATCGTGTTCGCGGCCATGTGGATCGGCGTACGGATGCTGGCGCCCCTCATGAAGCGCGAGGTGCACGCCCTGCTGTGGACGGCGTTCGCGGGCATCGCGTTCGGCTTCCTGTACAGCCAGACCGGCACGACCGTCCTGCGGTCCACGATGATGGCGCTCGGCGTCGCGGCAGGCGTCTTCGCCGTCACGTTCTACCGGTACTACACGCACGAGGACGCGGAGGGCCACCGGGTGAGCTGACGCTCGAAGACCCCGTGGGGAGCCCCTGAGAGGGGCTTTCCACGGGGTCTCGACGGGCTCCCACGGGTGAGGCCCCGGCAACGGCTGCCGGGGCCTCACCCTTCACCCGATTCCCTCATTCACCCACCACCTGGGACCATGCCCCAGGAGCTCGAAGAGGCACCGGCCGCGCTCCAGCTCCACGTCCCGGAGGCGCTGAAGCTCCAGGCGCCGGAGCTCGAACTGCTCCACGAGTCGTTGCGTGAGCCGTCGTGCCAGGAGTCGTTCTTCCAGGAGTCGTCCTTCCAGCCGGGGCACGGGTCGCAGCTCGGCACGCCCTGGTTGCCGGTGTCGACGAACGCGGCGCTTGCCCAGGCCTGCGCTCCGACCAGCCAGTACCAGTACGGGTTGCCGAAGACGCTCTGTCCGAGTACCGCGCAACGGACCCGGTCCTGGCTGCCCGGCGAGAGCACGCCGACAACGGCCGAGTTCGTGGTGGGCTGCTCCCGGAGGTTCAGCTCTCCGCGGGAGACGACGGTGCCCCAGATGGGGTCGTGATGGCCGTGGCCACCGGTGGTGGTCTGTGTCGGCGGAACTGCCGCCGCCGAGGTTCCTGCGGCCACGACGGTCAGAACACCGCCGGTGAACAGGGCCGCGACAAGGGTCCGCAGGGCCGGGGTGGTCCGCATGATCAACCTCCTTTTCCCCAGCTCCAGGAAACACCCGTTCGGGTGAGCCCTCCACCGGAGGGCTCACTCCCCAGCTCCCCCTTGGCTCCCCGCCCGCCCCACTTTCGGCTTGTCATATGCACCCATATGCAGTCAAACAGCTCGCGCACCGCGCCGAAGAGGCCTTGCCTGGTGGAGTGCCTCACCGTGTCCGGAGCGTCCTGTCGGCCGTGCTGATCGGCCTCGCCTGTCTGCTCGCGCCGCTCGGCGCGCTCTCGGCCTGGGCGACGTACGCGATCGGCGACACCGGCCGCTACGAGGCCACGATGGCGCCGCTCGCCACCGACCGGAACGTGCGGGACGCGATCGCCGCGGGCATCGCCGACGGCATCATGCACGAGGTCCACGTGGGGCCGCCGCTGCGGGGGCCGGTGCACTCCTTCGTGCGGGACGCGGCGCGCTCGTTCACGCGGACACCGGCCTTCGCCGCGGCCTGGGAGGCCGCGAACCGGGCCGCGCACGACGCCGTCATGCAGGCCCTGCGCGACGGCAACGACCGGGCCGGCAACGGGCGCGGCGCCGGAGGCGGGGGCGGCGACGTGACCATCGACCTCGCGCCCGTCACCGAGCAGGTCAAACGTCAACTGGCCGACAACCACATGCCGTTGGCCGGCCGCATCCCCGTCGAGCACACCGCGACCACGGTGCTGCACGCCCGGGACGCGGGCCGGCTCCGGAAGGGGTTCCAGGTGCTCGAAGTCGCCGGTTTCTGGCTGCCGGTCGCGGCGGCCGTCCTCGCCTCGACGGGCATCCTCGTCGCCGTCTGCCGCCGCCGCGCGGTGCTCGCGACCGGGCTCGGTACCTCGCTGGGCGCCGCGCTGCTCGGCGCCGCCGTCGCCATCGGCCGCCGGCTCACCCTCGCCGACCTGCCGGCCGGGGTGTCCCGCTCGGCCGTCGGCGCGGTGTACGACGCCCTCACCGAGACGCTCCGCCAGGTCTCCTGGCTGCTGCTGGGGCTGGGCCTCGCGGTGGCACTGGGCGCCCTGCTCACGGGCCGGATCGCGCGAGCCCGGCAAGCGTCCGCAGCGCTCGCTCCAGCTGCCGCGGAGCAGCCGACGCAAGTCCGAGCCTGACGCAGTCCGCCACGGAGCCCGTTCCCGACGCGGGCGACACCACGAACGCCGGGCCCGGCGTGACCGCGATCCCGCGCGCCGCTGCCGCCGCCGTGAAGGTGTCCGCGCGCCACGGCTTCGGCAGCTCCCACCAGGCGAAGTACGCGTGCGGATCGGCGTGCACGGTGAAGTCGGCGAGGTGCTCGGCGACGAGTCCCTGCCGGCGTGCCGCGTCCGCGCGCTTGGCGGTGACCAGGCGGCCGACCGTCCCGTCCGCGATCCAGCGCACCGCCGCCTCCAGCGCGAAGCCGCCCGCCGCCCAGCCGCCGGAGCGCAGGGCGGCCCCGACAGCCCCCGCCCGCCCCTCGGGCACGACAAGGAATCCCACCGTCAGGCCGGGCGCCACCCGCTTGGACAGCCCGTCGACGACAAGGACGCGCTCGGGGGCGTGGGCGGCCAGCGGAGCGAGGTCCTGGTACAGGAACGACCAGATGCGGTCCTCCACGACGGGAAGGTCCAACTGTCTTACGACGGTGGCGAGTTCACTCCGCCTGCGGTGACCGGCGGTCACCGACGTCGGGTTGTGCAGCGTCGGCTGGACGTACACGGCGGACAGGGGTGCGGAGCGGTGGGCGGTCGCGACGGCGTCCGGGAGCAGCCCCTCCTCGTCCATGGCCAGCGGGACCAGGACGATGCCCAGGCGCTCCGCGATCTCCTTGACCAGGGGATACGTCAGCGCCTCGACGCCGACACGGCCCCCCGGCCGTACCAGCGAGGCGAGGGCGCCCGCGATGGCCTGGCGCGCGTTGCCCGCGAAGAGCAGCCGGGACGGGTCCGGGCGCCAGCCCGCCGTGGCGAGGAGCGCGGCGGCCGCCGCCCGGGCGGGTGCCGTGCCCGTGACGGACGCCGGGCGCAGCACCTCGGTCAGCAGGTCGGGGCGCAGCAGCGGCGCGAGGGCCGGGGCGAGCAGCTCCGACTGGCCGGGCGCGGAAGGGTAGTTGAGCTCCATGTTGACCGGGGCGGAAGGGTGGTCGGGGTCCCCGTCGGCCCACGCGGTGGTCACGGGACCGGCGGTCGTGGGATCAGGGCTCGTGGGATTGGTGGTCCGGGGCGCGCCGGTTGCGGGCTCGGCGAGCGCGCGGCCCGAGGGGACCGGCGCGGCACGCACGAACGTGCCGCGGCCGACCTCGCCGACGACGAGACCTCGCCGCACCAGTTCGCCGTACACCCGCCCGGCCGTCGACCCCGCGATGCCCGTGCGGCGCGCGAACGCCCGTTGCGTGGGCAGCCGTTCGCCGGGCCGCAGCCGTCCGGCGACGATGTCGTCGGCTATGCGGTCGGCGAGCCGCCGGTAGTCCTCCACGAGTTCCCCTCACTCCGTTCCCGGCACATTGCACCGAGGGCAAAGATCTTATTGCACCGAGCGGTTGGTGAACCTAGGGTCGTGGTCATGGCAACCACATCGGCACCTTTCCTTGCATACGATGACAAAGGGCGCGACTCCTCGACGCGGGCGCTGCCCCTCGTCCTGGTCCACGGCCACCCCTTCGACCGCACGATGTGGGCCCCGCAGATCACCGCGTTCTCGGCGACGCGCCGGGTCATCGCGCCGGACCTGCGCGGTTATGGCGAGTCCCCGGTGACCCCCGGTGTCACACCTCTTGAGGTGTTCGCCGGGGACATCGCGGCGCTGCTGGACGCCCTGGGCGTGGGGGAGTTCGTGCTCGCGGGGCTCTCCATGGGCGGCCAGATCGTCATGGAGTGCTACCGGCAGTTCCCGGAGCGCATCCGGGGCCTGGTCCTCGCCGACACCTTCCCGGCCGCCGAGACCGAGGAGGGCAGACGGGCCCGGGGCGCCATGGCGGACCGGCTGCTGCGCGAGGGGATGCGCGGATACGCCGACGAGGTGCTGTACAAGATGGTCGCGCCGTACTCGGACGCGGAGGTCGCCGCGCATGTGCACCGCATGATGACGGCGACCTCCCCCGAGGGCGCCGCGGCGGCCCTGCGCGGGCGGGCCGAGCGCCCCGACTACCGCGAGCTGCTGACCCGGGTCACCGTCCCGGCCCTGGTCGTGGTGGGTGCCGACGACGAGTACACCCCGGTGTCCGACGCCGAGGCGATGCACGCGGCCCTCCCCGACTCCACCCTCCGTGTGATCGACTCCGCCGCCCATCTACCGAACCTCGAGCGTGCCGAGGAGTTCAACGGGACAATGGAGACGTTCCTGGCGCGGGTGGACGATCAGAGGTGACTTCGGGGTCTCACGGCAACCTTCCCCCCGAAGTTCCCGTCCTTGAGGGAGGATTCGGACACTCCTCGCGAACGAGCTGAACAGCGGACGAGCGGAAGGCCTGGCCTTGGACAGTGCGACGGCTGAGTGGACGGAGTCGCAGGACGCGGCCGGCGGACAACGGCGGCGGCCCGGACGGGTGTTCGCGGGCTTCGCGGCCGGGCTGCTGTTCACCGTGGTGAGCGTGGTCGTCGGCTGCCGGGCGGCCGACAGCGACGGGATCACACCCGTGCCCCAACTGCTGGCCTTCCTGCCGTGGCTGCTCGCGCCCGCGGGCGTCGGCCTCGCCTTCGCGCTGCTCGCCCGGTGGCGGGTCGGGATGGTGTGGGGGGTCCTGGTGCTGGGGACGGTCGCCTGGTTCATCGAGCCTTACGGGAAGGTCGGCGAACCCGACGGGAAGTCCGTCGCCGAGCTGCGGGTGCTGACCTCCAACGTGCAGTTCGGCCGGGGCACCAACTCGCTGGTCACAGCGGTTCGGCGGGAGCGGCCCGACATCGTGTTCGTGGAGGAGTGCGAGCACAGGTGCTCCGGCACGCTCAAGAACACCTTCGGCGGGAGCCACGGCGGCTACCCGTACCGGGCGGCCGTCGAGGGCTCCGGATCCAACGGCTCCGTGATCATGAGCCGGTTCCCGCTCAAGGGCGCGGACGGTGTGCGCGGCACCATGGGCATGCCGGGTGCGGTCGCCGACGTCAACGGCCACGCCGTACGCCTGCAACTCGCGCACCCCATGCCCCCGCTGCCCGGCCAGCTCGGCGCCTGGCGGCGTGAGCTGGGCAGGCTGCGCGACTACGCCGCAACCAGCGACGGCTCCACCATCGTCGCCGGGGACTTCAACGCCTCCCAGGACCACGCCGCGTTCCGCCACATCCTCGACGCGGGGCTGCACGACGGCGCCCGCCTCGCGGGAAGCCCCCGCACCCCGAGCTGGCCCGCCCGCACCGCGCCCGTCATCGGCAGCCAGATCGACCACGTCCTCGTCTCCCCGGACTTCTCCGCGAGCAAGGCGTCCTTCCTCGACATCTCCGGCACCGATCACCGGGCGCTCCTCATCACACTGAGCCTCCACCAGCTCCGCTAGCGCCACCAGGTCCCCCGACTTCACCGGCCCCACCAGGGGACATGCGCTCCGGGCCCGATCGGCAATGCGGCCATAATGGGGCGCATGTCCCGCCCGTCCCGCCAGTTGTCCGGCGCCCTCACCCCTCCCGACTGGCTGGTCAGGAACCTCCAACCGCAGCAGGCACCCATCCCCTGGGCCGCCGTCGCCCGCGCCGCCGTCGCCATGGCCCTGCCGCTCGCGATCGGCCTGGCCGTGGACCGGCCCGCGTACGGCGCGCTCGCCTCCATGGGCGCCCTGTCCGGCGTCATCGGCGACACCGCCGACGCCTACCGCATGCGCATCCTCAACATCGCGATCCCCCAGCTCTTCGGCGCCCTCGGTGTCACCGTCGGCTCGCTGGTGTACGGCCACGGATGGCTCGCCGTCGCCGCGGTCACCGGGGTCGCGCTCGTCTCCGGGATGATCTCGACGATCGGCGCCGTCGCCTCCGTGTCCGGACTGCTCCTGCTCCTCAACTCCGTTGTGGGCGCGGGCCTCCCGATGCCGGGCGCGTGGTGGCTGGCCCCGCTGCTGATGTCCGGCGGCGGACTCCTCGTCCTCTTCCTGGCCCTGCTGGCCTGGCCGCTGCGGTCGGGCGTACCGGAGCGGGCCGCGGTCGCGGGGACGTACCGGCGGGTGGCCGAACTCCTGGCGGTCTGCGCGAACGAGGGCGCACGCGAGAACCGCGGGCCAGGGGAGACACCGGGAGAGAGCGGCGAGGCCGGGCGGACCGACGGGACCGGCGGAACCGGCGGAACCGGTAGCAGTGACAGCCGCGATCTCCGTGACCTCCGTGACGCGTACGACCGCGCGCGGCACGCCGTCACCCAGTCGCTCAACCAGTCCTACGACCTCGTCCTCGCCCGGCGCGCCCGCCACCACGGCCGCAGCCCCGACCTCACCCGGCTGCTGGCCCAGTTGAACGCGATCACGCCGGTCGTGGAGGCCGCCCCCGCCGTCCACCAGTCCGGGAAGCCGCTGCCGGACGGGATTCCCACCGCCGTACGGCATCTCGCCGACGCCGTCGAGACGGGGTACACCGGTCCCATAGGGCTCGACCTGCCGACGCCCGCGTCGGAGACCGCCCGCGCCGTCGACCACGCCCTGCGGCACGCCGCCGGTGTCGTCACCGACCAGGATCCCGACCCGCGCACCATCGACGACCGCCTCGGCCGCCCGGCGGCGCTGCGCGTCCGCACCGGCCGCGTCGCCAGGAACGTCGTCCTGTCCGCAGCCTCCTGGCGCTACGGCCTGCGTCTCGCGCTGTGCATCGGTATCGCGCAGGCCCTGGTCTCGATCGTCCCGGTGCCGCGCTCGTACTGGGTCGCCCTCACCATCACCTTCGTGCTGAAGCCCGACTTCGGGTCGGTCTTCTCCCGGGCGCTGCTGCGCGCGCTGGGCACGGTGGCGGGACTGGCCGTCGCGGCCGCCGTGCTCACCGTCGTCCCCCGCGGCTGGTGGGACGTACCCGTGATGCTGGTGCTCGCACCGCTCATCCCCGCCCTGACCCCGCGCGGCTACGGCTACCAGACCGCCGCCATCACCCCGGTCATCCTGCTCCTCTCCGACATCCTCAACCACCAGGGCACCGGCCTGCTGGTGCCGCGTCTCGTCGACTCCCTCATGGGCTGCGCGATCGCCCTGGTGGCCGGCTATCTCCTCTGGCCGGAGAGCTGGCACACCCGGGTCGGCGACCGGCTCGCGGACGCGGTCGCGGACACCGCCCGCTACGTCGAGTCCGCCTTCGGCGCCGGCACGGAGCCGGCGGCCCGCGCCCGGATGCGCCGCGGTCTGTACCGCGATCTTTCCGTCATCCGTACGGAGTTCCAGCGCGCCCTGACCGAACCGCCGCCCACCGGCCGTCGCGCCGCCGCGTGGTGGCCGCTCGTCGTCGCCGTCGAGCGGATCGTGGACGCGACGACGGCGGCGCGGGTACGGATCAAACACGGCGCCGAGCCGCCGTCCACCGCCGAGATCGCGCAAGTGGCGCTCCAGCTACGGGAGTTGTCGCAGGGACTGCGCGAGACCGACGTCCTCGTGGAGGTCCGCACGGATCTCACCGGGCCTCCGGGCAGCGTGCTCGAACCGCTCCGCCAGGAGGTCGCGGCGGCACGCACGATCGCCTCGCCGCACTGATCCGGTAGGGGCTCGCCACCCACCCGAGCGGTAGTGCTGTTGACGCCGCCGCCCGGCCACTGCGCCCCCGGCCAAGATCGCCGGCAGCGGCCGCTAACCTTACGTGTCCGTCCTGGCCAGGGATTGACGGGCTACAACTCATGCGAAGGGTTGCGCACATGGGCATTCTCACTCTCCTGCGGAACGCGTTCGGCCGCTCACGCAAGGACCGTGACGCCGACGCGGGGACCTCGCTGGAGGCTCCGGCTCCCACCATCCCCGCCCCGGCGACGGAACCGGCCCCTTCGCAGGAGGCCGCACCGAGGATTCCGTCCCCTTCCCCGGAACCGAAGCCGAAGCCCACCGCCGACGACCTCGTGTCCGCGGCCTTCGACAACGTGACCGTGCCGAAGCCGGCAGCCGAGCCGGAGGCCCCTGTGGCCGAGGCTGAGGCCGAAGTCGAGGCTGAGGTCGAGGCGCCGGTTGCGGTGGAACCTGAGCCGGAGCCGGTGGCTGCCGCGGAACCGGAACCGGAGCCGGTGGTCGAGCCCGAGCCCGAGCCGGAGCCCGTGGCAGTCGTCGAACCGGAGCCCGTCGTCGAGCCCGAGCCCGTCGTCGAGCCAGTGGCTGCGGCACCGGAACCGGTGGTCGAGCCCGAGCCCGAGCCGCTGGCAGCCGCGGCAGCGGAACCGGAGACGGTGGTCGAGCCCGAGCCCGAGCCGGAGCCCGTGGCAGTCGTCGAACCTGAGCCCGTCGTCGAGCCAGTGGCTGCGGCACCGGAACCGGTGATCGAACCGGCAGCCGAGGAGCCCGCGGAGGCCCCGGAGGCCGAGCAGACCCCCGAACCGGCAGTCGCCGACGTCGCTGATGCCCCACAGGGGCCACTCGCAGACGACGACGAGAGCCGCACGGGTGGTGCGGGTGGGAACAGCACGGCCGAGGGCGAAGCCGAGGCCGAGGCCGTGAAGGCCACAGCCCCCGCCCTGGCAACGGCGTCCAGGGAAGCCGCCGCCGCCCTCAAGAGGCGGGACCTCACCGGAACCCGCGCGAAGACCTACCTCGTACTGGACCGCTCCGCGTCCATGCGCCCGTACTACAAGGACGGCTCCGCCCAGGCCCTCGGCGAGCAGACCCTCGCACTCGCCGCCCACCTGGACCCCGAGGCCACGGTGCACGTCGTCTTCTTCTCCACGGAGCTGGACGGCACCGGCGAGCTGACCCTCGCCGCGCACGAGAACAAGATCGACGAGCTCCACGCGGGCCTCGGCCGTATGGGCCGTACCAGCTACCACGCCGCCGTACAGGAAGTCCTCGCCCAGCACGAGAAGTCGGACGACCCCAAGGCCCCCGCCCTGGTGGTCTTCCAGACGGACGGCGCCCCGGACGCGAAGACCCCCGCCACCCAGTCCCTCACGGACGCGGCGAAGTCCCACCCGGCCGTCTTCTTCTCCTTCGTCGCGTTCGGCGAGCACGAGAACAAGGCGTTCGACTACCTCCGCAAGCTGAAGACGGACAACACGTCGTTCTTCCACGCGGGCCCGACCCCGCGCGAGCTGACGGACGCCGAGCTCTTCGACGGCGTACTCGCGTCCTGGCGCCCGTAACCCCCAGCAGTCCGCACCACCCGCACAGCCCGCCCACGGCGTGCCACAGGCCGCCCGCTTCCCACCCACTAAAACGGGAAGCGGGCGGCCTACCCGTTTCGGCTACGATTTCAAGGTTCGTAGACGGCCCGGCATCCTTGCCGGAAGCGAGTTCCGTCACCGCACGTAGCGACTTGGGAGCAGCCCGCGATGGCTCGACACCTCATCACCAGCGCCCTTCCGTACATCAACGGAATCAAGCACCTGGGCAACATGGTGGGGTCCATGCTCCCGGCGGACGTGTACTCCCGGTACCTCCGCCAGCGCGGCCACGACGTGCTCTACATCTGCGCGACGGACGAGCACGGCACCCCGGCCGAGCTGGCGGCGAAGGAGCGGGGCCTGCCGGTCGCCGAGTTCTGCGCCCAGGCGCACGACGCGCAGAAGGCGGTGTACGACGGCTTCGAGCTGGCCTTCGACTACTTCGGCCGCAGCTCCTCCCCGCAGAACCGTGAGATCACCCAGCACTTCGCCCGCCGCCTGAACGAGAACGGGTTCATCGAGGAGCGGGCGATCCGTCAGGTCTACTCCCCGACCGACGGCCGCTTCCTCCCGGACCGCTACGTCGAGGGCACCTGCCCGCACTGCGGCTACGACAAGGCCCGCGGCGACCAGTGCGAGAACTGCACGCGCGTCCTGGACCCCACCGACCTGATCAACCCGCGCTCGGCGATCTCCGGCTCGACGGACCTGGAGGTCCGCGAGACGAAGCACCTCTTCCTCCTCCAGTCGAAGCTGCAGCACGAGGTGGAGGCGTGGATCGACGAGGTCGGCGACGAGTGGCCGCAGCTGGCCTCCTCCATCGCCCGCAAGTGGCTGACCGAGGGCCTGCACGACCGCGCGATCACCCGTGACCTGGACTGGGGCGTCCCGGTCCCGGCCGACACCTGGCCGGAGCTGGCCGCCGAGGGCAAGGTCTTCTACGTCTGGTTCGACGCCCCGATCGAGTACATCGGTGCGACGAAGGAGTGGTCGGACCAGGACCCGGACAACCGCGACTGGAAGTCCTGGTGGTACGAGCCCGACGGCGCCGCCGACGTCCGGTACACGGAGTTCATGGCGAAGGACAACGTCCCGTTCCACACGGTGATGTTCCCGGCCACGGAGCTCGGCATCCGCGAGCCCTGGAAGAAGGTCGACTACGTAAAGGCCTTCAACTGGCTGACGTACTACGGCGGAAAGTTCTCCACGTCCCAAAAGCGCGGCGTCTTCACGGACCACGCCCTGGAGATCCTGCCCGCGGACTACTGGCGTTACTTCCTCATCGCCAACGCCCCCGAGTCCGACGACTCGTCCTTCACGTGGGAGCACTTCACGACCACGGTGAACAAGGACCTGGCCGACACCCTCGGCAACTTCGTCAACCGCGTGCTGTCCTTCTCCAAGAAGCGCTTCGGCGAGGAGGTCCCCGCGGGAGCGGCGGCGGGTGAGCCGGAGGCGAAGCTGGGCGAGGAGATCGCCTCGCTCCTCGCCGAGTACGAGACCCAGATGGAGGCCCTCCAGTTCCGCAAGGCCGCGGCCGCGCTGCGCGCCCTGTGGTCCGCGGGCAACTCCTACCTGGAGGAGAAGGCCCCCTGGCTGGAGATCAAGACCGACCCCGAGGGCGCGGCCCTGACCCTGCGCACCGCGATGAACCTCATCCACCTCTACTCGGTGGTCTCCGAGCCCTTCATCCCGGCGTCGTCCGCCGCCATGCGCGCGGCCTTCGCCCTCCCCGCCGACACGGCGAAGTGGGTCACGGCGGACGAGGCCCGCACCCTGTCCTCCGTCCCCGCCGGCACCCCCTTCACGGTTCCCCCGGTCCTCTTCGCCAAGATCACGGACGAGGACCTGGAGTCGTACAAGGAGCGCTTCGGCGGCGCGTCCGAGTAAGTCCCAGGCATACGAAAGGGCCCGGTGACGTCATGCGACGTCACCGGGCCCTGCTTTGCCGGCAGATGCCGACGAGATGGCCTCAACCCGCACTCCGGAACATCTGGGCGTCATTGCTCATTTCGCACCTAGAATTTTGACCGCTGCGGAAGGGGATGCCCGTGCGTACTGAGGGGACTGGCGAGATGGTCATGGAGTCGGCGATTACGGACACGTCGAGCGCGTCTGTTCCGGCACCCGGACAGCGCGTGACCGTACGCAACCGCCCTTGGGTGGTCACCGACGTCCTCCGCTCGACCGCCGCCAGCGACGACCCGGCCCGCGCTGCGGAAGCCGCCACCAGCCACCTGATCACTCTTTCTTCGCTGGAGAGCGACGGCCGGGACGAGGAGCTCCGGGTGGTGTGGGAGCTGGAACAGGCGACGGACGTCCACGACCAGTACGAACTGCCTTCTCCCGGCGATGGCTTCGACGAGCCTGGACGGCTGGACGCCTTCCTCGACTCCGTGCGCTGGGGTGCCATCGCCTCCGCCGACAAGACGGCCCTCCAAGCCCCGTTCCGCTCCGGCGTCGAGATCCAGGACTACCAACTGGACCCGGTCGTCCGCGCCCTGTCCATGCCGCGGACGAACCTGCTGATCGCGGACGACGTGGGTCTGGGCAAGACGGTCGAGGCCGGTCTGGTCATGCAGGAACTGATGCTGCGGCACCGCGCCCGCTCCATGCTGATCGTCTGCCCCGCCGGGCTGACGCTTCAGTGGCGGGACGAAATGCGGGACAAGTTCGGCCTGGACTTCCGGATCGTCAACACGAAAATGCTGCGGGAGCTTCGCCGTTCGGCGGGGCTGTACGCCAACCCGTGGACCCACCACCCGCGTCTGATCGTCTCGATCGACTGGCTGAAGCGCGAGCGCCCGCTGCGGATGCTGCGCGAGCTGCTGCCCGCCGTGCCCGAGTATCCGCGCGCCTTCGACCTGCTGGTCGTGGACGAGGTGCACACGTGTGCGCCGTCGGGGACGGGAAAGTACGCGGTGGACTCGCAGCGCACCCGGGCCGTGAAGCTGTTGGCCCCGCACTGCGAGCACCGCCTCTTCCTCTCGGCGACCCCGCACAACGGCTACCTGGAGTCCTTCACCGCACTCCTGGAACTCCTCGACGACCACCGCTTCGCCCGGGGGATCAAGCCGTCCGAGGAGCAACTGCGCCGGGTGATGGTGCGCCGTATGAAGTCGGAGCTGCCGCCCCTGTGGAACGGCAAGTCACGTTTCCCCAAGCGGGTGCCTCACGCGCTGGAGGTCGAGTACAGCGAGGCGATGCGAGAGGCGTACGCCAAGCTGACCGAGTACGCACGCTCGCGCCGCACCGAACAGGGCAACGGGAAAGCGGGCGGAACGGCCGCCGACTTCGTGACGTCGCTGCTGAAGAAACGCTTCCTGTCGTCGCCGAAGGCGTTCGCGGAAACCATCCACACCCACCTGGACACGATGACGTCCCGGCGCGCCGAGCCCAAGGAGGAACCGGCCCCGAGCGTCCGGGTGCTGCGGCCTCTGATCGACGGGATCGAGGAGGCCGAGGAAGAGGACGAACAGGAGCAGGCCGAGGCGGCAACGCGGGCCTTCACCGCCGCCCGTCAGGCCATGCGTCCGCTCTCCGACCGCGAGCACACACTCCTCAAGGAGCTGGACACCTGGGCCGTCGACGCCGGGAAGCGGCCGGACGCCAAGTTCGCCCGCTTCCGGGAGTGGCTGGACGAGATCGTGTGCCCGGACGGCCCGCTGGGCGACTGGGAACCCGAGCGGGTCATCGTCTTCACCGAGTACCGCGACACCCAGCGCTGGCTGTACGGGCAGCTGATCGCCGCCGGGTACCCCGAGGAGCGGATCGCCCAGCTGTACGGCGGCCAGGACCAGGACGACCGGGAGCGCGTCAAGCAGGTCTTCCAGGAGAGCCCCGACCTGTCCCCCGTACGTATCCTGCTCGGCACCGACGCGGCCAGCGAGGGCATCAACCTCCAGGCGCACTGCCATCGCGTCCTGCACTGGGAAATCCCCTGGAACCCGAACCGCCTGGAGCAGCGCAATGGCCGTGTGGACCGGCACGGGCAGAAGGCCGACCAGGTGGACGTGTTCCACTTCGTGCCGGCCGGCTGGCAGGGCTTCGACCCGGCACACGACCACCAGACGGACTCGGGCTACGAGGACGGGGCCCTGGAGGACGAGCTGCACTTCCTCGCCGTGGCCGCCCGGAAGACCGAGCGCATCCGCGAGGACTTGGGCAGCGCGGGCGAGGTGATCGCCGCGCAGGTCGAGCAGAAGATGCTGGGCCGCCGTTCGAGCTGGACCACCGCCGACGCCGAGATCACCAAGCGGTCCGGGAAGGCCGTCCTCAAGGTCGAGCGCGACCTGGCACGTGACCTGGAGCGGCTGGTGGACGCCCTGTCCGGCAGCCGCCAGGAACTGCACCTGCACCCGGAGACGGTCGAGCGGGTCGTGCGCACGGGTCTGCTGCTGGCCCACCACAAGGACCTCGGCGAGGTCCCCGACCCCAAGCCGGACAAGGGTGCCCGCTGCTTCCGGCTGCCGGAGCTGCCCGGAGCCTGGGCGCGCGCCCGCAACGACGGGCTGCGCCACCCCCTCACCGGCAGGGAACGCCCGGTCGTCTTCGACGAGGCGGAGGCCCGCGACCGTACGGACGTGGTGCACCTGCACCTGGGTCACCGGCTGGTTCAGATGTGTCTACGGCTGCTGCGGGCCGAGCTGTGGTCGAGCGGCGCGGGGGCCCACCTGTCCCGAGTGACGGCCCGGGTGGTGCCGGACGGAGCACTGCGGCAGCCGGCGCTGGTCGCACACGGCCGTGTGGTCATCACCGGCAGTGGCGGAACGCGGCTGCACGAGGAGGTGATCACGGCGGGCGGCCTGATCGAGGGCGGCAAGTTCGCCGCGGCGAAGATGGAGGAGGTCGACGGCTGGCTGACCGAGGCGACGGACGAGCTGCCCGCCACCGGCATCCGGACCGAACTCGCCGCTCTCTGGCCGCAGTTGGAGGACCGTCTCGCGCGCGCCCTCAACACCCGCGCGAACCGGCGCTTCCGTTCCCTTGAGACGCTGCTCGCCGAACGCTGCGAGGAGGAGGTCGAGGGCATGCGGGCGGTCCTGAACGACCTGGGCCGCTCGATCCGGGACCGGCTGGACGACACGGGCCACTGGCAGCAGGAGTCGCTGTTCGACGTCGACGACGAACGCCGCCAACTGCGTGCGGACCGGGAGGCGTTGCAGGAGCGGCTGCGGCGGCTGCCGGAGGTGACGGAGGCGGAGACGGCCGCGTTGCGCCGCCGCTGGGCCGCCCCTTCGCCGCGCTGGTTCCCGGTCGCCGTGACCTTCCTCGTGCCCCGTTCCCTCTCGCCCCTCGCAGCCACCGCCGCCCGCCAGGAGAACCGCTGATGCCGACCGCCGCCCCCGCCGCAAGGAAGTTCCCGCCGAAGGGCTCGGTCCCCACCCCCGCCGAACAGCACGAGGACTGGCTGCGGCTGCTGCGCCCCGACGGCCCGTTCGTGTCGCTGCCGGTGCTGGTCGGCGCCTTCCCGCAGGGCCTCGACACGATCCCCCAAGAGACATGGGCGAAGCTGCGGCAGGCGTGGGCGGAGGTCCAGGAGGACCCGGCGCTGCTGCGCCCCGCGTGGGAGAAGTTCGTCCTGACCGAGCTGATCGGCTGGCGGGCTCCCGGCCTGCGCGAGGGCGCGGCGATCCCCGAGTCGCTGCACGCCGGCGCGAACACGCCCGACGCCGTGCTCCTGGGCCCCGGCCAGTCCGGCGGCCTGGCCCCGCGCGCCCTCTTCTTCCGCACCGACGACTGGGAGGGCGCCCTCAACCGCCCGCGCGGCGAACAGCCCGGCCTCGCCGACCGGGCCGCGGACCTGTGCCGGGCGCGGGGAGTGCCGCTGGCGCTGCTCACGAACGGCCGCGAGTGGGCTCTCGTCCACGCCCGCCCGAAGGAGGCGACGACCGTCGCCGTCTTCGACGCGGACCTGTGGACCGAGGAACCGATCCTCGCCCGCGCCTTCGCGAGCCTACTCACCGCGGGCCGGGCGGTGCGCCCTCCGCTGGACGCGGCGGGCAAGCCGACCGACTCGACCGCGGGCCTGTTCGCCCGCACCGTCGACGCGATGTCCGAGGTCACCGACACGCTGGGCCGCCAGGTCCGCGAGGCGGTGTCGCTGCTGGTCGCGGAGCTGTCCCGACTCGACCGGGAGTCGCGCGGCGAACTGCTGCGAGGCGTACCCGCCAAACAGGTCTACGAGGGCGCGCTCACGGTCATGATGCGCCTGGTCTTCCTCCTCTACGCCGAGGAGCAGCGCCTGCTGCCCTCCGGCGACGAGCTGTACGACGCCTCGTACGCCGTCGGCCCCCTGCACGACGAGTTGGCGACGGCCCAGAGCCTGCACGGCGACGAGCTGGGCGACCGGGTCGAGGCGACCTGGCCGCGCCTGCTCGCCCTGTTCGCCGCGATCCACGGCGGCAGCACGCACGACCGGCTGTGGATCCCCCCTTACGGCGGCTCGCTCTTCGACCCGTCCCGTTTCCCCTGGTTGGTCCCGGCCAAGGTCACCGACCGGGTGGTCTACGAGATCCTCGACGCCCTCCTCACCCTGCGCGCCCGCAAGGGCTTCAAGGGCAGGGAGCGCCTGTCCTACAAGGGCCTCGACGTCGAGCAGATCGGCCATGTCTACGAGGGCCTCCTGGAGTACGGCTGCCGATGGGCCGACGAGCCCTACGTCGGGGTCTCCTTCGGGCGGGACAAGAAGTACGAGGCGGTACTGCCGCTGGCCCGGCTGGAGGAGTGGGCGGCGGCCGGCACTCTGGCGGACCAGGTGGCGGCGGTCACGGGGACGAAGGCCGCCACGGTGACGGCCGCGCAGGCCAAGTCGGGTGCGGCGACGGTCGAGTTGGAGACGGCGTGCGGCAACGACACGGCGCTCGTCGAGCGGGCCGCTGCTTTCTCTGGGTTGTACGGCCTCGACCTGCGCGGCGAGCCGAAGGTGTGGCCCGAGGGCTCGGTCATCGTGGTCCGCTCCGGCAACCGCCGGGACACCGGCACGCACTACACGCCGAAGGCGCTGGCGGAGGAGGTCGTCGAGCACACCCTCGCGCCCCTGTGCTTCGCGCCCGGTCCGGCGGAGGGTGCGGAGCCGGGCGTCTGGCAGCCGAAGAAGGCCGAAGAGCTGCTGAAGCTGCGGGTTCTGGATCCGGCGATGGGTTCGGGGGCGTTCCTGGTCTCGGCGTGCCGGTATCTGTCGGACCGGGTGGTGGAGGCGTGGCTCCGGGAGGACGAGCTGCCGCCGGAGCTCGCGCGGGACGTGGACCGTGACGACCATGAGCAACTCCACCAGATCGCACGGCGGTTGGTGTCCGACCGGTGCCTGTACGGCGTCGACCGCGACCCGATGGCGGTGGAGCTGGCCAAGCTGTCGCTGTGGCTCGTGACGCTGGCGAAGGGGCGGCCGTTCTCGTTCCTGGACCATGCGCTGCGGTCGGGGGACTCGCTGGTGGGGGTCATCGACGTCCGGCAGGTCAAGCAGTTCCATCTGGAGTGGCAGGACCGGCAGTTGAGCCAGGAGGTCGCGCGGGCGCTCGACGTCACGGAGACGTTGCTGTCGGAGGCGGCGGAGCTGCGGCGGCAGATCGAGTCGACGGCGGTCACCGACATCCGGGTGGTGCGCGACAAGGCGGACCTGCTGGCGAAGGCGGAGTCACGAAGCGAACGGCTGCGGCTGGCGGCGGACGCGGTGGTGGGCGCGGCCCTGGCCGCCGAGGGTATCTCCGACGACGAGGCGTCCGACATCTCCGGTGAGGAGCAGGTGGGCGGGGCGCGGGGCGCTGCGCGTTTCCGTGACGCCAAGGAGGACGCGAAGTCCCGGGCCTACCGGAACCGGCTGGAGTCGGTGGCGGGGCTGGTGGCTACCGCGCTGGAGGAGGGCGACGGGGCTGGGGAGGCTGCGGCGCGGGCGCGGGGGATTGTCGACGGGTGGTTGAAGGGGCCTCGGGCGGAGGCTGTGCGGCCTTTGCATTGGCCATTGGAGTTTCCTGAGGTTATGGGGGTGGGGGGCGCGGCTGGGTTTGATGTGGTGGTGGGGAATCCGCCGTTTGTGGGCGGCTTGAAGATCACAGGGGCATTGGGCCAGGACTACCGCGAGTACTTGGTCAACCGGCTGGCGGGCGGTACGCGTGGGCACGCAGACCTGTGCGCGTACTTCCTACTGCGGAACCTGGGGATCGCACCGGGACAGCGCACGGGCATCATCGCGACGAACACGATCGCTCAGGGCTACACCAGAGAGGTGGGGCTTGAGCAAGCCACGGCGAAGGGTTGGACCGTAAGTCGAGCGATCAAGTCTCAGCCTTGGCCTGGGACAGCCAATCTTGAAGTTGCTCTCGTCTGGCTCGCGCAGAACTTGGGTCCAACGGAGGCAGTGTTCTTGGACGGGCGGCAGGTGGACGGGATCACTCCTCTGCTCACGGCTCGTTCACAGACGTCGGGCAAGCATCAACAGCTGGTGGAGAACGAGAACCGAGCGCTCATCGGGTCATACGTACTGGGTGCGGGGTTCCTACTTGAACCCGAGCAAGCTCGGGCGCTCATCAAAAAAGATCCCAAGAACAAGGACGTCCTATTCCCGTACTTCAACGGTGACGATCTGAATCAGCGAACGGGGGCACCGGCGCGCCGGTGGGTCATCAACTTCCGCGGTTGGTCGCAGGAAGAGGCCGCACAGTACGAGGACGTTTTTGCGATCGTAGAACGCGACGTGAAACCCGTACGCGCGAGGAACAATCGTCCGGCTCGCCGGGACCGCTGGTGGCAGTTCGCCGAGCGCGCCCCCCAGCTGTACGAGTCGATCGAACACCTGGACAAGGTAATCGCCATCGGCCAGACCAGCAGTACGCAGCTACCCGCGCTCCTGCCGCGCAATTCTGTCTTCGATCAGAAGTTGGTGGTCTTCCCTACCGACAGCCACGCGGAACTGGCCTTCCGTAGCAGCGAGTTCCAGTTCTGGTGGACTGAAAAGTACGGCCCAACCCGAACGGCAGATCTCGTCTACACGCCGACCACCTGCTGCGCTCCTCTACCTCTCCCGCAACTCGACGACGATCTGGCCCGCCTCGGCAAAGAACTGGAAGCCCTCCAGAAGCGCACGGGCCTCGCCCTGACCCCGCTGTCGCAGAGCATCCACTCACGTGAGGACTCAGCCACCGACATCGTCGCGCTCAGGGAGGTCCACCGAAGGATCGATCACGCCGTGCTAGCTGGCTACGGCTGGGACGTCGACCTTGAATACGGATTCCATGAGACTCGGCGCGGCACCCGCTTCACCCTGTCGCCGGACGCTCAGACGAAAATCCTGGACCTGCTCCTTCAGCTGAACCACGCACGGTACGAGCAAGAGGTGAAGAGGGGGGAACACACTCCCCAGGCGAAGAAGCGAAGGGCTGCCGCCCGTAAGGCCAAGGCGAACCAACGGAGCACCGCGCACGCGTCTCGGAGCACCCAACTGGACTTCGCCGACGGACTGTTCCCCACGCCGGACGCCCTCTTCTGAGCCCACACGCCAACGCGCCCCGCTCCCGGTGCCAACCAGGCGTGGGGCGCGAGCAGTTGAGAGGTCAGCTCCCGGACGCGTACGTCACGAAGTCCGCCCACACGTCCGGAGCGAAGCCCAGGCGGGCGCCCTGGGTGTCCTTGGAGTCGCGGACGTGAATGGTGCCGGGGGTGTTGGCCACCTCGACACAGTCGTTCGGGTTGCTGGTGTCGCTGTAGCTGCTCTTGAACCACGCCAGCTCGGAAGGGTCTCCGGCAGAGGCCTCGCGGATCATGTGTCTCCCAGCAGTTGTTCGATGAAGGCCAGTGACTCCCGTGCGGTCAGAGCCTCGGCCCGGATGATGCCATAGCGCAGTTCGAGGATCCTCAGCTGCCTCGGGTCGGACACGGGACGGCCGCCGAACTCGTCGTCCATGCGCCCAACCGCCGTTCCGTCCCCGAACTTCAGCACCTGGATCCGTCCTCCGGTACCAGGATGGTCCCAGCGGTGCATCGGCATCACCTGAATTTCCACGTTCCGCAACTGGGCCAGCTCCAGGAGGTGCTCGAACTGCCTACGCCTCACCATCTTGCCTCCGACCGGACGCCTCAGCGTGGCCTCTTCTAGGACGAAGCTGAGCTCCGGGGCCGGCGAGCGCTGGTAGATCTCCTTCCTGGCCATGCGTGCGGCCACCGCCCGCTCCAGCTCCTCTTCCGGCGGCGAAGGCCGCCGCGTCCTCAGCAACGCCCACGCGTGCTCCTCGGTCTGCAGGAGGCCATGCGTGGCATGGCTGCCGTACGAGAGAAGCTCGACCGCCTTGGCCTCCAGCTTCGCCAGCTCCCGAACCTTCTTCGGGTACCGGACCTTCTTCACGTCCTCCTTCATCGCCGAGATCAGCCCATCCGCCCCCAGCACCTCGTCCGCCTTGTCCAGGTACTCAAGCTGAGGGATCCGCCTACCTCCCTCGATCTTGTAGACCATGTCCTCCCCGTACCCCACCGCCACCCCGAACTCGGCGGCCCGCATCCCCTTTGCCTCGCGCCGCAGCTTCAACTGCCGCCCCACGGTCGCGACCACCGCCACACCCCATTCGTCGTCCGGGTCCACCTCCCAACCCGGCTCGTCCGCCTCGCTCTTGAGCCGGCCCGCGTCGCCGTCCACCTGCTGCATCCCGCACCCCTCCGTCGTACGTCCACGCCGCAACGCCCCTTACCCGTACAGCCCGTGCCGACAGCCCCGACAACACCGGACAAACTCCGGACAGTCACGGTACGGACCGGCCGAGTCACTGTTCACGGTAAGCACGCACGACCACGCTCAGTCACGTGAACCAGGAAAACTCCACCCAACTCCACGCCCCCACCCGCCACTTCAGTGTCCTGCTGTCCCCCACGCCACGCGGCGCCCGCCTGGCCCGTCTCCTCGCCACGGAGTGGCTGCGCACCTGGGACCTGCCACCCGGCAGCACCGACACCGCCGCACATCTCGTCGCCGAACTCGCCGCGAACGCCGCCACGCACGGCCGGCTCCCAGGCCGGGACTTCCGACTCGCCCTGCACGCCACAACCGACGTACTCCGCATCGAGGTGACGGACACCCGCGGTGACGACCTCCCTCGACGCCAACCCCCGTCCCCGGACGCCGTATCGGGACGCGGCCTGCTCCTCGTGGAGGCTCTCGCCGACCGCTGGGGCGTCGAACTCGGTCCCGTCCCCCGAAAGACCGTCTGGGCCGAACTCGACCTGCCACCAGCGGAATCATTGACGGCACCGAAGCACAGCGGTCCATGCTCCGGTGCCACCAGCGCTCTTCCCTAAGAACCACGGGAGAGAAAGAACCCCACCAAGCCCCACCCCTCCCTCCCGCCCGCGTGGCCACCCACCGCGCAAACTCACTCACGCGAGTGAACATCACCAACTGGGCTGGATTCGGGACCGGTTGCCTGCCCTACGCTCAGCGCGGCACAACACAAAACAACCGCAGACATGCGACGGCCCCCGCCGGGAGTAACGATCCCTGCGAGGGCCTGACCACCGAGGAAGTTAGGCCCTTCCTGATGGACACGAAGAACCCTAGCGCGCCCCCGCGCGCCCAGTCCCGTATCGCGGGCAAAAACCACCCACACCGGCGGCCACCCGCGGGCGTCGTCCACGACAACACCCGCCACACCACCCGTTTCACGGTGATCGGCAACCACCTCGCCCAGCACGCCGAGCTCTCGGGTCTCGCGATCGGGCTCGCCGTCTACATCCAGTCACTGCCTACCGGCACCCCCGCCGACATCAAGACCCTCGCCGCCCGTTTCCCTGAGGGCACGACCCGAATCGCCGCCGCCCTGCGCGAACTGGAAACCCACGGCTACCTCCGCCGCACCCGCGAGCGCGTCCCCGGCGGCCGGATCGTCACCCGCACGGTCTCCTGCAACCAGCCCGGCGCGCCCCGGGAGGACGCCGCCCCCGCCGTACGACGGACCGCCCCGGACAAACCCCCACCCCGCAAGCTCCTCCCCGCCGTACCCCGGCCCACCTACCCCTCGCCCTCCCTTCTCCAGACGGCCACCGACCTCCTCGCGGGCCTGCGCCGCCTCGACCCCCGCCTCCTCCTCTCCACCACCGACGCGGAACACCTCGCCCCCGGAGTCGCCGCCTGGCTGGAACGCGACCTCACCCCCACCGCCGTACGCCACGCCCTGACCACGGACCTGCCACCCGAGGACCTGCGCCGCCCGGCAGCCCTCCTGGCCCACCGACTCGCCGCCCAGCTGCCGCCTCCGCCGCCGTTCCGCGCACCCGCGCCACCCCGTGACGTACGGCATCCGCTCCAGACCTGCGACGGTTGCGACCGCGCCTTCCGCGCTCCCGTGCCAGGCCACTGCCGGGACTGCCGGTCCGACCTGATGGGAGGCTGCCCAGCATGAGCGTGACGGTGCAGGAATCTCCTTCACTCCAGCCCCGGCCGGATACCCTGGCGGGGGCACTCCTGGAGGACACCATGAGCACACTGGCCGACCACGGACGCGAGCTAATCCCCCGCCCCGAGCAGACCCCCGATGCGCTCCGCGCGGCCCTCGCCGTCGTTGCCCCTGGGCGCCTGGACGAGATGCAGACCACGAAGGACGAAGCCTTCGCCAAAGCCGTCGAGTGGCAGTCGCTGAGCCCCGTGCAGAGCTGGGTCCTCATCTGGGCCAGGGACATCGAGATCGCCCGCCGCCCCGACCTGTCCTCCCGCTTCGCCCACGCGCAGAGCACGCTGGAACACGAGGACCCTGCCATCGCGCAGGAGGCTCTGCGAGAGCTGAGCGTCGTCCTGGACGACGCCATGAAGGCAGTGCGCGGTTGAGCTGGAAATGGGAGTACGCCTTCGGTGCGGAGGAAGCCGCCCGCACCGCTCCCACCGACTTCCTCACCAGGGTGGAAAGGAAGGCGGACGAGCTGGTCAGAGCTGCCGAAGCCGTCCACATCCACGGCCGGGACCACAAGGGCGTCGACCCGAAGGGCGGCGACATCATCGTCCCCGGCGGCATGTTCACGTATCAGGTCGTCGTACGCAGCGAACGTGTCTACGTCGTGCAGATCACCTACCTGGGGTTCTGACCGTTCCAGGCACGCACTCGCTACTCCGGCCGAACGGCGAACATCGTCACCCCGCGCATCCGCACCCCCGTGCCACGCGGCTCCAGATCACCCGTCACCGCCACCTCAAATCCGTGCCGCCAGGCGTCCGTGGCCTTGTCGACGTCCTCCGGACGCAGCTCCACCCGGACACTCCGCTGGCGCTGGGAGTCCTCGTGGAGGAGGGAGCCGTAGATCGTCGCCTCACGTGGGCTCATGTCCCGGTGCAGTTTGGTCACCACGCCGTGCAGGACGGCGTCCTGCTCCCGGCCCAGCCGCTCGCGCAGATCCTCGGCCACCGCTTCCAGGGCCTCCACATGGCGGCCGGTGATCGCGACCGGTCGTGAGGGCTGTTCCATCGGCATCTCGGGTGACCAGGCGAACGCCAGCGAAAAGTCACGGCGCTCCTCGCCCGCGATCTTCACGAGGGACTCGCAGAGGTTGGCCGACAGGCCGGCACTGTCCAGGTGCTCGAAGTGCGGCACGGAGTCTTCGGCCAGTGTCTCCTCCGCGACGAAACGCGCGCAGGTGACTCCCGCGAACAGCATCCGCGAGACCCTTCGGGCGAACGGTTCGGAGGGCAGCGAGGGATGCCTGGCCAGGTCAGAGTCGTCGAAGAGAGCGCCCTGCCCGGTCCTGTCGTGCCCGCCGTACAGGCCGTCCGGCAGCGGGGTGTGGGCGGCGATGACATAGCTGCCGACCCGCGTCTGGTCCAGCCGAACCGCGGCCACGTGGTCCTTCACCACCTGCGGCTTCTGTCCGGGCTGCACGGCCTGCGGGGTGAGCGCGGAGGACGCGGCCGCCGTGTGCAGGTCCTTCAGACCGGTGAGTGCCGACACCAGGTCCAGGAGGGGAGCCGTACCGGAAGGGCCCGGCGGTACGAGCCTGAGGAACTGCCAGTCCACCGGCGGCAGTTGCATCTCGCGCAGGATGTCGCCGGGACGGCGGGCCTCGACGATCGCGAGGGTCTCCAGGATGTCGGCGACCCGGCCCGCATAGTCACGACGGCGCTGCATCGGCACCAGGAGCTCGTACGGAGCCGGGTCGAAGGGTGCCCCCGGCTCCTGCGGCGGCCTCCACTCCCACAGCTCGGCACCGGACAGGTCGCGTTCCGCGTTCCATCCCTTGCCGCTCAGGTAGCGCCTCACAACTACGGGAGCCAGGCCCGCAGCCTCCTCGAACTCCGCATCCGTGATCACGGTCATGACACCACCAGCATGTCCCGGTAGTCCTCGGCGAAGAGGTCGTGCAAGGAGTCGACGGTCAGCAGATTGGCACGGGGGACGTGGACCGTGCGCGTACCCGTTTTCGGCACGTTCTCCAGCAGATCTTGGTCGTGCAGGCACATCCAGTAGGCGGCACGCCGCAACAGCAGGCGGTCCTGGTTCGCGTGCGCCCAAGCGAAGGGGTCGGCCGGGGCCAGGACAAGAAAGAGGAAGCGGGGGATCTCGTAGTCACGGCCGGCCAGCAGGTTGTAGTTCTTCACCTTGAGCGGGTAATGGATGTACTCGCCGTGGATGTCCGGTGACGATGTGCACTTCACTTGCGCCTCAATGGCCGGAAAGCGACGGGTCCCCGCCCGCCCCGCGTAGCCCAACTGCCAGTCGACGCCCACCCGGTCGCGTTCCCTGCGACTCACGTCCAGATCGGCCGCCGTGGCCAGCATGCGGATGAACTCCTCGCCGAACGCTCCCCGGTGGCCGTTGTCCCCGAATCCCGTCGATCCCTTGAGCCATCCCGGTGCATGCTCAGGGCCGGTCAGCGGAATGCCGTATGTCCCGGCCACGGATTTCGCAGGTGCTAAACCACTCGACGGCTGATGCGGGATACCGCCGGTTCTGTTGTCCGTCATGTGTCCCCGCTCGCCCCTCGAACCCCCGCGCGCCGCTGCGTCCTGCGGCTCTTCGCACGCGTTTCGTACCCCTGGAGCCACGCACCGTAACGACGGTCACACGCTCAACCAAAGACCTTGATCGGAATCAGGCCGAAAGCAGCCCGCCGGATGGCGCGGAACCATCAGCAGGTGAAGCGGCTGATCGGGTTCCGTACGGAAGTCCGTACCGGTTGTCGGTGGGCACACCTAGTCTGGCCCCGTGACGCAGCAACCTCTCGCCAGTTCAGGTTCCGATCCGGACCCCGCCTCCGGTGGAGCGGTGCTGTCCGCGCCCACCCCGCAGCAACTGCGCGACCGGCTCGCCGAGCTGGTAGTACGCGATCTTCTGGGGCCCACCGGCGAGGAACCGGAGGAGCTGGCGGGCAATCCCCTGGACCACTACATCATCGGGCGGCTGGCCCCCGGTGGTGTACGGGACGAGGAGAGTGCGGCCCTGCGGACCGTCGGCAAGGTGGTCGCGCCCGAAACGCTCGACGAGACGAGCATGGCGCCTGAACAGGAGCCGGAGGCCGGGGATCCCGAGCCGTCAGCGCCCAATATGCCGAGTCTTCATCCGTCGACGCTGGGGCTGACCCTGCGCGTGGACGGCCAGGTCCAGGAGCTGACGGTCGACTGCGCCTGGGCGCGCTACGAACGTGGGGACTCGAAGATCGAGGGCAACCCGAAGCGCGTGTACCACCGGGTGCCCTGCTCGGGCACGGTCACCGTGAAACTGGTGGAGGGCAAGCTGGCCGCCCAGCCGGTGCACGCCCGCGACTTCCCGCACATCGTGGTGCGCGGCCGGGCCCGCGTGCACGAGGGATCGTGGCTGATCTCCCTGTTCCTGGTCAACGGGCAGGAGAACAAGCCCGGTTCGACCCACTGGATGTTCCAGGCCACGATGGCCGTCGCGAGTGCGCCGGGCACCGCGCCGTTCCTGCCACGCCGCAGCGCCGAGCCTCCCGGCGGCAATCAGGACGAGCGGCGCTCGCTCGCCATGACGTACCGCTTCCACCCCGAGTTCGCCGTGGGCCACGGCACCGGCGTGCACGCCGAGGCCGACCCTGCGGACCCTCGGCGTGCGATGCGTATCTCCACCACGGCCACGCCCTCGTACGAGATCCCGCACACGGACGTACCGGACCCGCGGCACGATCAGCGCGACGAGGACCTGCCGGAGCTGACGGAACTCGTGCTGGACATGAGCGAGTTGAGCAGGCTGGAGGCCGCTCCGCTGCGGGCCGCCCTGCTCCCGCTGGTGGACGGTTACCGGTCCTGGATCGAGCGGCAGAAGCAGTCGGTGGACGACCCGGCCGCCGGGCTCGACGCTTATCGTGCGGAAGCTCTGGAGAACATGCGCCTCGCCGGTGAGGCCGCCGACCGTATCCACGCCGGCATTGACCTGCTACGGGACGACCCCGACGCCCTCGACGCCTTCCGGTTCGCCAACCGCGCCATGTGGCACCAGCGCGTCCACACCATCGCCGCGGGCGACCGTCGCCGTACACCCACGAAGTCGCTCGAAGAAGCGGTCCGGGAAGTCGACCTGCCGAAGAACCGCAGCTGGCGACCCTTCCAGCTGGCCTTCCTGCTGCTCAATCTGCCCTCCCTCGCCGACCCCGCCCACCACGAGCGCACCGACGACCGCAGCGCACTCGCCGACCTCCTTTGGTTCCCCACCGGTGGCGGCAAGACCGAGGCGTATCTCGGTCTGACCGCCTTCACCCTCGCCATCCGGCGGCGCAAGCCCCACCTCGGCAGCCTCGACGCCGAGCACGGCGTCGCCGTGATCATGCGCTACACGCTGCGGCTGCTCACCATCCAGCAGTTCCAGCGCGCCACCGCGCTGATCTGCGCCTGCGAGGTGATCCGACGGGAGGAGCCGGACCGCTGGGGTCACAACCCGTTCCGTATCGGACTGTGGGTGGGGGGCAGGGTCACCCCCAACACCACTGACCAGGCAGCCGACTGGGCCAAGGAGCGCAAGAAGGAGAAGGGGCACGGCGGCTTCGGCCGTATGGGCTCGCCTCATCAACTCACCAGCTGTCCCTGGTGCGGGGCGAAGATGGAGGCGGGCCGCGACATCGCCGTCGACACCACCCTCCGACGGACGTTCATCACCTGCCCCGACGCCTTCGAGTGCCCCTTCGGGGCCGCCGCCTTCGGGCTCCCGGCCGATGAACAGGGCCTGCCGATCCTCGTCGTGGACGAGGAGATCTACCGCTATCCGCCGAGCCTCGTCATCGCCACCGTCGACAAGTTCGCCCAACTGCCCTGGAAGGGCGAGACCCAGGCGTTGTTCGGCCAGGTCTCCCGGCGCTGCACACGGCACGGCTATGTCACGCCGTCCGCCGTCGACGCGGAATGGGAGTCCTCCAGCCACCCCGCGGCGGGCGGTCAGCCGGCCGCCTCCACCGTCGACGCCGTGCGCGTGCGCCCGCCGGACCTGATCGTCCAGGACGAGCTGCACCTCATCTCCGGCCCGCTCGGCTCCCTCACCGGGTTGTATGAGACCGCCGTGGACCGGCTCTCCACCTGGGAGCCCGAACCCGGCCGGGCCGTGCGCCCGAAGGTCATCGCCTCCACGGCCACCGTGCGCCGCGCCGACCGGCAGATCCACGACCTCTTCGCCCGCAGGACGGCGGTCTTCCCACCCTCGGGAGTGAGCGCCGACGACACGTTCTTCGCCCGGCGCCGGGACACCGACACCACACCGGGCCGACGGTACGTGGGCATCTGCGCGCAGGGAGTGCGGACCAAGTCCGTGGCGATCAGGGTGTTCGTCGCACAACTCGCTGCCGCCCAGCATCTGTACGAGACCTACGGGGCGAGCGACCTGACCGACCCGTACATGACCCTCGTCGGCTACTTCAACAGTCTGCGCGACCTCGGCGGCATGCGGCGGCTCGTGGAGGACGACGTGTCGGCCAGGCTCGTCCGAGCCGACCGCCGCGGCCTCGCCGCACGACGGATCGGTGAACCGGCCGAGCTGACCAGCCGGATGGCTTCCGACGCCATTCCCGACATCCTGGAGAAGCTCGACATCACCTTCGGCCGTCGGCCCAAGGGTTCGCCGCGCCCCATCGACGTCCTGCTCGCCACCAACATGATCGCCGTCGGTGTGGACGTCTCCCGGCTCGGCGTGATGGTTGTCAATAACCAGCCCAAATCGACCGCCGAGTACATCCAGGCGACCAGCCGCGTCGGCCGTCGGGCGCCCGGTCTTGTCTTCACCGTCCTCAACTGGGCCCGACCGCGCGACCTTTCGCACTACGAGACCTTCGAGTCCTTCCACGCCACCATCTACCAACATGTCGAAGCGCTGTCCGTCACACCGTTCGCAGACCGCGCCGTCGACCGGGGCCTGACCGGCGTCCTGGCGTCCTTGGTGCGCAACCTCAAACCCGACTACAACCCCAACCGCGGCGCCCAGTGGGTCGATCGCCGCGGCGAGGTCGTCTCTCACGCCCTGCGGTCTCTGGAGCTGCGCGCCAGAGACGTCACGGCCGTCCAACACACCGCCGACGAGGTACGCACCCGGCTCGACGTCCGGCTCGACTACTGGGAGCAGAAGCGCAAGGCACCGGGAGCGGTTCTCGGCTACCGCGCGGCCCGCCGCCAGGGCGACGTGGCTCCCCTCCTGCTGGAACCGGACAGCGGCCCATGGCGGCTCATGACCTGCCCGACGTCACTGCGTGAGGTGGAGCCCCCGATCCGGCTGATCTTCACCGGGCCGGCAGGTGAATCCGACGACGAGCCGCCCTACGTACCTCGTCAACAGGCCGACGACACCGGCCCGGCCACTGACGCAGATCCCGCAGATCCCATGGAGACGACATGACCAGCCCCGCCACCGATTCGCTCCGCGTCGGCGAGCTGCGTCCCAGCCAGCTCCTCCATACGTACGGCGTCGGCGCCGTCACCGACCTGCCCAACCTGTCGACGATGGTCATGGGGCTCGACGACTGGGACCCCGTGCGCGCCCGCGTTCTCACCGAGGACCGCCTCCTGGCCGCCGTCCGCCGCCGACTGGGGGGCCAGGTCGCCGCCCTGCGCACCCCGCCCCACCTGCCGGAGAACCCTGCGGACCCGTACGGCGACTGGACCAGGACCGGCGTACCGGTCGGCCTGTTCCCCCGCTGGCTGCGCTGCTCACGCGAACGCTGCAACCAGCTGGCCCCCGCTTCGGGCGGCCTCTTCCAGCTCCGGCCGAACCTCTACCGACCGGAGAAGACCAAGTACGTCCACGTCAACTGCGGCGGCGCCGGCAAGGGGCAGCCCACCGCCCTGCCGGCCCGCTTCCTCGTCGCCTGCCCGGACGGGCACATGGACGACTTTCCCTGGGTCTACTTCGTCCACCGTGGCGCATCCTCGTGCGAGGGGCACACCCTCAGCCTGACCGAGTCCGGCACCACCGGCGAAGCCGCCAACGTCTTCGTACGGTGTACCTGCGGAGTGCCGCCCCGTTCCATGGCGGACGCCCTCGGCCAGGCAGGGGAGCGGAACCTGCCCGCCTGCCGAGGCCACCACCCGCACCTCGGCACTTTCACCCCGGGGTGTTCCGAGCACGCGCGCACCATGGTGCTGGGCGCTACCAACAGCTGGTTCGCCTCCCAACTGAGAGTGTTCAGCATCCCCCGTGCCGAGGAGCCACTCACCCAAGCAGTCAGGGAACACTGGAGCCTGCTGTCCCCGCTCGCCGCCGTCCCCGCCGACGCCGCGAAGATGTTGCTGCCCACGCAGGCGTGCTGGCCCGAGTTGGAGCAGTACGGAACGGACGCCGTCTGGGCCGCGGTCACCAGGGAGGCTCAGGCGGCTGCGGGTGATCAAGTCGGCGAGGACGAGGAGTTCGACCTCATCACCCCCGAGTGGCGGGCTTTCACCCACCCCCGCGACCACTCGCTTCCGGACTTCACCACCGTCCGTGAGCGGCAGGTGCCCGACGGCACCACCGACTGGCTCGACAGCGTCGTCCTCGTCCACCGGCTCCGCGAAGTCTCGGCACTCACCGGCTTCACCCGGATAGAGGCTCCCGAGTGGCTGCCGGAGGAGGAAGGGCGCACCCGCTCCGGAGCGATGCTCAGCCGCAGTCCCTCCACCTGGGTGCCTTGTGCCGAGCTGCGCGGCGAAGGCGTGTTCCTCGCACTCAACGAGCAACAACTCGCGGAGTGGGAACTGGAGGACTCCGTACGCGCCCGCGAAGAGGTCCTGAAGTCGGCGCACTTGGACTGGTGCATGGCCCGCCGGGTCGAGCCCCGCTGGCCCGGTATCAGGTACGTCCTCCTGCACACCCTGGCGCACGTTCTCATTCGCCAGTTCGCCTTGGAATGCGGCTACGGAGCCTCCGGCATAGCGGAACGCATCTACGCCCGCTCCGGGCCTGACCCCATGTCCGGAATCCTGCTCTACACCGCTGCTCCCGACAGTGAGGGAACCCTGGGCGGACTCGTCTCGCTCGGCCGTGGCGAGCGGCTCGGACCGGCCATCACTCAGGCCCTTGAGGAAGCCAGACTGTGCAGCTCCGACCCGATGTGTGCCGAGCACGATCCACGTGTCCACGCCCGGCTGCACGGGGCGGCGTGTCATGCCTGCCTGTTCGCGGCGGAGACCTCCTGCGAGCGGGGCAACCACTACCTGGACCGGGCCCTGCTGGTGGAGACGCTGGCGGACGACAAGTGTGCGTTCAGGCCATGAGCCGACCGAGCGGCCAGGACTTGAGCGGACCGGACAGGCCGTCTGCTCACACGGCGGACGTGCCCGCGGCCCGGAGCGGTGCCCCCTTCCGCCGTCTTCCCCGGCTGCTGGCCGCTCTCTGCGATCGCCTGCCCGAGGACCGTATCGCCGTCGTGGAGCAAGTCCTCGACACGATCACCGGTCCCGAAGACCCCTTGTTGAGCCGTTTCATCGCGGCGCAGTCCGCCGCCGGTCTGGGGCAGCAGCTCTCCGAGATCGTCCGCGTCTGGCGCGCCGAGATGCCGGACATGACCGGGGCGGGACTCGCCCTTGCCTTGGCAACCTCCCGGTCGTTCCCCCGGCCCAGGCCCGCCCAGGTCGCGGTGAGCGGACCGATCAGTGCGTCCATACCGGCAAGGCTGACGAGTGGCGTCGCCGTGGAGGTCATCCGCATGGCGCAAACCTCACTGCTGATCGCCAGCTTCGCCGCCCACGGCGCTCGTGACGTCGTCACGGAGATAGGGCAAGCAGTCGACCGAGGGGTTCGCGTGGATCTCTTACTGGAAGAGTCCACACAGGCATCGGCGGCATTTGCAGAGCTTCCCGACCATGTGCATGTCTGGCATCGAGTCGGGCCCTCGGGCGTCCTGCACGCCAAGTTGATCGCTGCCGACCGGCACACAGCGCTTCTGGGCAGTGCCAACCTCACGGACCGGGCTCTCTCCGACAACATCGAGCTTGGTGTGGTGCTGCGTGATCCACACCTGGTGGAGCCGCTCGTAGGCCATTTCCGCTGGCTTCTGGCACCTGAAAACAACGTCATGCGGCTTGCGTGATTTGACGGTGGGCACCCGTTCACGGTCCCCCGGTCCTCTTCGCCAAGATCGCGGACGAGGACCTGGAGTCGTACAAGGAGCGCTTCGGCGGCGCGCCGGCGAAGTAACCGAGACATCGCAGAATCCATCCGGAGGCCCGGGAACTTGTCGTTCCCGGGCCTCCGCCCGCTCAGGACAGAAGGGGACCCCACATGGCACCGCATTCGGCACCGACACCGCCGCCCCCCGCCCTCTCCGTCGAAGACCGTCTGGCCATCAGCGAGTTGATCGCGCTGCACGGGCACCTCTTCGACGAGGGGGAGTTCGACCGGCTCGGGGAGCTGTTCACCGCCGATGTCGTCTACGACGTGAGCGCCTTCGGGCAGGGCGAGCTGGTCGGCATCGCGGCGATCCGCGATGCCGCCCTGGCGGTCGGCGCCGCGAACCCCGTCGCCCACCACGTCACCAACGTCGTCGTCACCGCGCTCGCGGACGGCAGGGCCCGCGCCCGCTCGAAAGGCCTGGGCGTCATGGCCGACGGCTCCTGCGGCTCGGTGTCCTACGACGACATCGTGGTCCGCGGCCCCGAGGGCTGGCGCATCGCGCGCCGCAGGATCGCGGCCCGCCGCACCCCCCTCACGGGATCCTGAGCGCCCCCTGCTACTGACATGCGCCCGTCCACCCGTATGGTTTCCGCCATGGCAGTCCCCGAACTCATTCCGATCGCCTACGAACCACACGGCCGCACCGAGGCCATCGGCCACTACGCGGACGGTCAGTTCCTGGCGTCGGTGACCTACGCCTTCCCCGAAGGGTTCCGTCCCGACGACGGCTGGGAAGAGCACAAGCGCCTCTACACGGTGCTCCACACCTTCGACGCCGAGGGCCGGTACCGCGACTCCGAGATCTGGTGCGCCGGCACCTGGGCCGAGCAGCAGCGCAACCCGGGGAGTGAGGGCTCGGTACTCAGCCGCGCCCAGGCCCACCTGGGGAAGCTCCTGCGAAGCCTTCCCCGGCGCAGCTACACGGACATCGCGATCCGCCCCTTCCAACTCACCGTCGACGGCGTCCTGTTCGGCCTTCTGAGCGGCTCCGACGAGGAAGGCGACTGGGCCGAGCTCTACCCGGACCGCCTCGGCTTCGGCGCGCCGTGGGACGGCACGTACGACACCTGAGTGGTCCGCGGCGCCGTAGCAGCGCCGCCGTACCCGTGCCGCCGCACCAGCGCCGCCATACCAGCGCTGTCGTACCGCCGCCGCCGTACCACCAGGCAAAATGGCGGCATGACCGAGATCCACACCCCTCGCCTCCTGCTGCGCCGCTGGACCGACGACGACCTCGTCCCGCTGTCCGAGCTCCATGCGGACCCCGAGGTCATGCGCTGGGTCGACGACGGCTCGGTGCGTGATCTGGAGCGGACCGCGGAGGACATCGAGCGGTGGGAGGAGGAGTGGGACGACGAGGGCTTCGGCCTCTTCGCCGTCGAACTCCTCGCCTCCGGCGAACTGGCCGGCGTCACGGGCCTGTCCGTGTCCGAGTTCCTGCCGGAGGACACCCTTCCCGAGGTACAGATCGGCTGGCGCTTCGCCCGCCACTTCTGGGGCCAGGGCTACGCCTCCGAAGCCGCCCACGCCACCCTGGAGTTCGCCCTTCAGGACCGCGGCCTCGACCGCCTCATCAGCGTCCCCCGGCTGGGTGACGACGCCTCCGAGAACGTCCTGCGCAAGCTCGGCATGGCCCGGGACCGCGAGATCACGCACCCGGTGTACGGCTTCCCGGTGATCGTCCACAGCATCGACCTCACGGAGTTCGAGGCGTAACGAGTCCCCGCGCGCCGGACCGCCGATCACTGACCGCCGTTGCCACCCACTGGAGGGAAACCATCGTGATCACCCCCGAGGACGAGGTCCTCTTGCGCCGCGCGATCGATCTCGCCGCCCACGCCGTCAGCCTGGGCGACGCACCGTACGCTTCCCTGCTCGCCGGCCCGGACGGCGCCGTTCTCGCCGAGGCGCACAACACGGTGCGGCGCGACGACGACATCACGGCCCACCCGGAACTGAAGCTCGCCCGCTGGGCGGCCCGCGAACTCGACGCCGCCACGGCCGCGCGCGCCACCATGTACACCAGCTGCCAGCCCTGCGGGATGTGCACCGGCGGCATCATCCGTTCCGGACTGGGCCGCGTCGTCTACGCCCTCGCCACCGACCAACTCGTCGAGCTCAACCCGGATTCGGGCGCCTGGCCGACGGTGCCGCAGGAGGGCCCGGCCCTGTTCGACGAGGCCCGCGTTCCCATCGAGGGCTACTACCGGCGGTGACCGCTCCGGTCGGTACGAGGGGGCCCGGGAACGCGTCCGCTCCCGGGCCCCCTCGTGAGCCGCACCTAGGAAAGGACCCCGGCGCCCGTCGTCGTGGCCAGCTCCGTCGGCAGGTTCTTGGCCGACGTCTGGAGACCTGCGGTCAGGGTCGGCGTCCAGTTCACCGTCGTCTTGATCTTCTTGGAGTTCGCGGCGTTGTACGCGGCGACGAGGTCGGTCGCCGTGCCGTTGACGAGGTTGCCGCTGCCCGCGACCGAGCCGGTGCCGTCGCCGCTGAGCAGCTTCGCGACCTTCTGGCCGGTCGCGGTCCTCCAGTAGTTGTCCTCGGCCACGACCTGGGCCTTGGCGCGGGAGTTGATGCTGTAGGACGGCGCGTAGCCGTTGAGGGCGGTCGTGTCGTAGTAGTTGTTGTAGATGTGGACCTGGCCGATGCGGGTCAGGGGCGCTCGCTGGATGATCCCCTTCCACACGTTGTGGTGGATGGAGATGTGCAGCTTGCCGGTGCTGTCGGTGTCGCTGCTGCCGATCAGCATCGTCTTGTCGTGGTTGGTGAACTGGTTGCGCTCGACGGTCACCAGGTCGGAGCCGTTGGTGATGTCGAGGGCGCCGTCGTGGATCTGGTACTCGCGGCCGTAGTACTTCGCGTTGGCACTGTCGAAGTGGGGCCCGTCGCTGAACGTGTTGTGGTCGGCCCACACATGGGTCGCCGTGCGCAGGGTGACGGCGTCGTACGCCGAGTTCCAGTTTCCGTCGTCGCCGTCCGTCGGGTCCCACTGCGGGAAGCAGTCCTCGGTGGCGGTGAGGGTGAGGTTGCGGATGATGACGTTGTCGACGCCCTTCACCTGAAGGCTGCCGCCGGTGATTCCGGCCTTGGTGCCGGGCACGCCCACGATGGTGGTGTTGGCCGGCACCTTGAACACGATGTTCTTCGCCTGCTTGGCCTGCGCAGCGGCCCGGGCCGTCTCCTGCGTACCCTTCGGCAGCTTGGAACGGCCGTACGTCGAGGGGTCGTACGCCTTCAGGTACGCGGCCAGCGAGTAGCCGGTGCCCGACGTGTAGTCGGCGCAGGTCAGCTTCTTGCCCGCGTCGTCCGTGTTGGCGTCGATCGTGCCCTTGACCTTGATGATCTTCGCCGTGGAGTTCGAGGCGCTGCCCAGCGCCTTCACGAGCTGGGCGCGGGTGCTCACGGTGAAGACGTGCGCGGAGTCGGCCTGCGAGCCACCGGTCGTACCGGAGCCGGAGGCCGCCCAGCCGTCCTTCGCGGGCAGCGTCTGGTGGGCCAGGTCCACGGGGTTCGCGTCCGCGTTCATCACGAACACGGCAGCGCCGAGACCGGTGGCCGCGACGGCGGCACCGGCCACCAGAAGGGAACGGCGCTTGCGGAGGGACCGGCGGTGGGAGGGGGAAGCCACGGATGAGTCCTTACGTGGTTGTGGAGCACGTGCAGGGTGTGAAGCCTCCGTGGAGGCTTACGACTCATCAGTGGGCACCGGGTCCGGAAAGGTTGCCGCCCGTCGATCCTTTGCCTTCCGCCTCAACTCACGGCGGCTGCCGTGCTGTTGGCGGTCAACCGGGCGGCAGCTCCCCGACCGCGCCGACCGGCCGTTCCCTGTCCTGGGGGCAGACCCACACCGCGACGCCGTCGACGACGGTCGCGTTCAGCGGATGCGAGCCGGGATGCGCCGGGCAGCCCGGCCACACGGCCGGTTCCCCCTCCCCCCACAACGCCTCGACGGCCCACTCCTGCACCCCGTCCGCCACGGCGGCGAGCCGCACACCGGCCCGCTCGTCGGGCCACGCGTACACGCCCTGCCCCGAGCCGTCGGGCGCGTAGAGGGTGACTCCGGGGTAGTCGTCCTCGGGCTCACGGACGTCGGGCTGTACGGCGCACTGCGCACGGAGGTCCTTCAGGACGGTCTCGAGGGCGCGCGTGAACTCGTCGTCCGCTGTCACGGGCGGTCTGACTGAAGGCGGCGGACGAAGGCGGACCTCTGGCACTGGATCACGTCTACAGCTCCTTCCACAGGCGGTGGATGTGGTCCCGGGACCGGGCGGGGTCGAGAGCTACCGCCTCCACCTTACGAAAGAGCGTTCGCGTGGGCTGCAGCCTGACCAGCGGAGGTAGAATGAATCTACGTAGAATTAATCTACATAGATCCCCCCCGTCGGAGGCTCGCCCATGCCCACCCCCTTCGTAGGACGTGAAGCCGAGCTGGCCCTGCTGGACAAGCGCCTGGGCAGGGTCGCCGACGACGGCGCCGGGGTCGCGGTCGCCATAAGGGGCCGGCGGCAGGTGGGGAAGTCACGGCTCGTGCAGGAGTTCTGCGACCGCGCCCGGCGGCCGTACGTCTTCTTCACCGCGACCAAGGGCGCCTCCCCCGTGGAAGGCATCGCGGACTTCATGGCGGAGCTCCGAGAATCCTCGCTTCCGGCCGATCAGGAGTTCGTCCCGAAGACCGCTCCCACGAACTGGCCCGACGCCTTGCGGACCCTCGCCGCCGTGCTGCCCGCCTCACCCAGCATCGTCGTACTCGACGAACTGCCCTGGCTCGCCGAACAGGATCCGGTGTTCGACGGAGCGCTCCAGACCGCCTGGGACCGGCTGTTCTCCCACCGCCCGGTGCTCCTGCTGCTGCTCGGCAGCGACCTGCACATGATGGAGCGGTTCACGGCGTACGACCGGCCCTTCTACGGGAGGGCCGACAGCCTGGTCCTGGGCCCGCTCAACCCGGCCGAGACGGGTGACGCTCTGGGACTGGAGGCGTCGGACGCCGTCGACGCTCATCTCGTCTCGGGCGGGCTGCCCGGCATCCTGCGCGCCTGGCCGCATGCCACCCCGGCCCTCGACTTCATCAAGGCCGAGTGCGCCGACCCCGCCTCACCGCTCTTCGGTGTTCCGGAGGCGGCTCTCATGGCCGAGTTCCCCGCGCCCGACCAGGCACGCCGGGTGCTGGAGGCGGTCGGCAGCGGTGACCGTACTCACGCCAACATCGCCGCGACCGCCGGCAGCCAGAGTGGTGCGCTGCCCTCCGGAATACTGTCTCCGCTGCTCCGCCGCCTCACGGACGAGAAGCGGGTGCTCACCGCGGACTCCCCGCTTTCCACCAGCTCCGGAAAGCCCGCCCTCCACCACGTGGCCGACAGCAACCTGCGTTTCTACCTCGCCGCGATGCGCTCCGCACAGCAGCTGTCCCGGCGTGGCCGCCCCGAGGCCGCGTACCGGGTGGTCGAGCGCCGATGGGCGGCTTGGCGGGGGCGAGCCGTCGAGCCCCTCGTCCGTGAAGCGCTGGAACTGGCCGCGGCGGACGGTGAATTCCCCTGGCCCGACACGGAGGTCGTCGGCGGCTGGTGGAACAGGAAGTTCCAGCCGGAGATCGACCTCATCGGCGCCGATCGCTCGCCCGTCGCCGGGACCCTGTTCTTCGCCGGCTCCGTGAAGTGGCTGGCCTCGCCCTTCGACCGGCACGACCTGGCCACCCTCGTGCAGGGCGCAGCCCAGGTTCCCGGTTTCACACCGGGCTTCACGGGCCTGGCCGTCGTCTCCCTCTCCGGTACGGCGGAGTCGGTGGCCGACGGTGAAGTCGGGCTGGTGTGGGGTCCGCAGGACGTCGTTTCGGCCTGGCGGCGCTGAGGCGCCCGGGACTCCACAGTCCCGGGCGCCCGCGCGTCGGAAGTTACGACGCCGAAGCCGAAGCGCTCGGCTGTGTGTCCGTGCTGTCGTGTGTCTCGTCCGGGGCGACGCCCATCGTCAGGTGGGCGTGGACGCCCTTGGCGATGTGCTTCTTGTCGTACTTGAGGTGGAGCAGGCCGCCCTCGTGGCCGTTGTCCGGGTAGATCGTGTCCTCGGTCAGGGTCGTGCGGGTGGTGGTGTTGGTGGAGTACGGGGAGACCTTCGCCGACGCGAGGACCGACTTCTCGTCGAAGAAGAGCTGGCCCGTGTGGCAGGCGTGGCCGCCCTCGTAGCCCGCGTCCGTCCAGGTGCCGTCCACATGGACCTTGACGTGGATGTGGACGCAGCGGCCCTGGTACCAGCCCGGGAAGACCGTCTTGAAGGTGACGTAGCCGTGCTTGTCGGTCTTCCAGGTGCCGCGCAGGTAGCGCTCGTCGTCGGTGGGCTCGGAGTGGCCACCGCCGCCGCCCGTGCCTCCGGAGGGGGCGCCGGACGGGGGCTCACCGGTGGGCGTACCGGAGGGCGCGTCCGAGGGGGAGCCCGACGGCGGGGTGCCGCCACCGCCGGCGCCGCCGCTGCCCATCGCCTCGTAGCCGGAGTAGATGCCGAGCGAGCTGCAGTGCCAGATGTCGACGGCCGCGTTCTTGACGGGCTTGCAGGTCTCCGCGTCGATCACCTTGAGCTTGAGGGTGAGCGGGATGCCCTCCTCGTCCTCGGTGATGTCCTGGCGGATCTTGTCCGCGTCGATGTAGTACGGGCCCTCGGTGGTCTCCGTGGTGAGGGTGTAACACGTCTCCGACGTGGTCGCTCCGGTGTTCTCGGAGGTCTCGCCCGCGAACGCGTTCATGGCGAGGCCGCCGCCCACACCCACGGCCGCGACGGCCGCTCCACCTGCGACGACGACCTTGCGCCGCGTCATGTTCCTTTTGTGCGCCGGTCCTTTGGAGGGCTCGTTCTCTGTCTCAGTCATGGGCCGGGACGCTATGAACCGCACCTGTCAACAGCGTGGGTGAGGACTGTGGTTGGCGTGTAGACGCGGAAGTGGCCCGGAACCGACGTCGGTTCCGGGCCACTCGCGCGTACGGGGACTACTTCGGCTGCGGCTTGCGCACCGACAGGTGCAGCTCACGCAGACGGGTCTCGTCCAGCTCGGTGGGCGCGCCCATCATCAGGTCCTGCGCGTTGCCGTTGAGCGGGAACGCGATCGTCTCGCGGATGTTCGGCTCGTCCGCGAGCAGCATGACGATGCGGTCGACGCCGGGGGCGATCCCGCCGTGCGGCGGGGCGCCGAGGCGGAACGCGCGGAGCATGCCCGCGAACTGCTCCTCGACGGTGTCACGGTCGTAGCCGGCGATCTCGAAGGCCTTGAGCATGATGTCGGGCTCGTGGTTCCGGATCGCGCCGGAGGACAGCTCCACGCCGTTGCAGACGATGTCGTACTGCCAGCCGAGGATGTCCAGCGGGTCCTGGGTCTCCAGGGCCTCCAGGCCGCCCTGCGGCATCGAGAACGGGTTGTGCGAGAAGTCGATCTTCCCGGTCTCCTCGTCCTTCTCGTACATCGGGAAGTCGACGATCCAGCAGAACCGGAAGACGCCCTCCTCGAAGTGACCGGCACGCTTGGCGGCCTCGACCCGCACCGCGCCCATGATCTTCGAGACCTCGTCGAACTCGCCCGCACCGAAGAAGACGGCGTGCCCGGCGGAGAGGGACAGCCGCTTCGTCAGCTCCGCGACGTTCTCCTCCGTGAGGAACTTCGCGATCGGGCCGGTCAGCGAGCCGTCCTCGGCCACACGCACCCAGGCCAGGCCCTTCGCGCCCTGCTCGACCGCGTAGTCACCGAGGCCGTCGAAGAACTTGCGGGACTGTCCGGCGACGTCCGGGACCGGCAGCGCGCGCACGTGCTTGCCGGCGAAGGCCTTGAACTCCGAGCCCTCGAAGACGTCGGTGATGTCGACGAGCTCCAGCTTGGCGCGCAGGTCCGGCTTGTCGGAGCCGAACTTCAGCATCGACTCACGGAACGGGATCCGCGGGAACGGCGACGTCACGTGACGGCCCTTGCCGAACTCCTCGAAGAGCTCCGTCATGAGCTTCTCGATGGGCTGGAAGACGTCCTCCTGCTCGACGAAGCTCATCTCGACGTCGAGCTGGTAGAACTCGCCCGGCGAGCGGTCCGCGCGGGCGTCCTCGTCACGGAAGCAGGGCGCGATCTGGAAGTACCGGTCGAAGCCGGAGATCATCAGCAGCTGCTTGAACTGCTGCGGCGCCTGCGGCAGCGCGTAGAACCTGCCCGGGTTCAGACGGGAGGGCACCACGAAGTCGCGCGCGCCCTCGGGGGAGGTCGCGCTGAGGATCGGGGTCGCCATCTCGTTGAAGCCCAGCGCCGTCATCTTGTGGCGGATCGCGGAGATCACGGCCGTACGCAGCAGGATGTTGCGGTGCATGCGCTCGCGGCGCAGGTCGAGGAAGCGGTACTCCAGACGCCGCTCCTCGTTGACACCGTCCTCCGTGTTGATCGTGAAGGGGAGCGGGGCGGCCGCGCCGAGCAGCTCGACCTCGCTCACCTCGACCTCGATCTCGCCGGTGGGGAGGTCCGCGTTGACGTTCTCGGCGCCACGCGAGACGACCTTGCCGTCGATGCGGACCGTCGACTCCTTGGAGATCTTGTCGAGGGCCTCGTACGCGGGCGTGCCGGGGCGGGCCACCAGCTGCGTGATGCCGTAGTGATCGCGCAGATCGATGAAGAGGATGCCGCCCAGGTCTCGGCGATTGTGCAGCCAGCCGCTCAGCCGGACGTCGCTTTCGACGTCAGAGGCGCGGAGCTCGCCGCAGGTGTGGGACCTGTACCGATGCATCGTCGTTCATCCAGCCTTCGCGGATCGGGGAGTGTTTCACGTGAAACACACCCCAGGGTACCGGCCGCCCCACAGCGCCTCTCCCCATTACCTCGGCGCTCCCTTCGGTGGCAGCTCTCGATCACCTCTCCCTACAGTGGGTCAATGCGCACTGGTGAGCCCCTGCCCGCCGTGGGGGACGTCCTGGCCGCCCTCGCAACCGGTCTGTGGCGTTGGGACAACGCCGCGGGGCAGGTCACGGTCGATGCCGAGGCCGCTCGGCTCCTCGGGCTGCCCGCGGAAACGGCGACGCTCACGGTGGCGGCGGTGCGCGCCCGGCTGCACCCGGTCGACTGGAACGAGATCGTCTCCGTCGTGCAGCTCGCCGTGATGGAGGAGACCCTCGCCGAGGTCCGGGTCCGGATCATGGACGAGCACGGCCGGGTCGTCCGCACGGTGCGCAGCCGCTCCAAGCCCTCCTTCAGCCACGAGGTGAAGGCGTACGAGCTGATCGGCACCATCCAGGAGGTCACCGAACCCCCGCCGGGCGCCGCCGCGCGCAGCCCGGTCACCGGGGACTGGCGCCGCTCGCGCGAGGCGTTCCTGCTGGACGCGGGGCGCGCGCTGGCCGAGGCGCGGTCCACGGAGGAGGTGCTGCGGGTCGCGGCGGGCCTGTCGATGCCGGGGTTCTCACCGGACGGGCTGGCGGTGTTCGGCGCCGAGGGCGACCGGCTGACGGTCATCGGCCACCACGGGCACCAGCCGGGGGCCGAGGGCCCCTTCTCCCATATGGCCCTGGACACGGACTACCCGGCCGCCGAGGTCGTCCGCACGGGCCGGGCCGTCTACCTCTCCACCCCCGAGGACTACAAGGCGCGCTATCCGGCGTCCTGGCCACTGGCCCAGCACTTCGGGCGGGAGTCCTGGGCGTTTCTGCCGCTGACCGTCGCCGGGCGCACGATGGGCGCGTGGATGGCGGCTTTCACGTATCCCGTCACCTTCACGCCCGACGAGCGCTCGGTGCTGACCACCGTGGCGCGGATGCTCGCGCAGGCCCTCTCGCGCGCCGGCGCCGCCGAGTCGGAGCGGGAGCTGACCGACGGGCTGCAGCGCTCGATGATGCCGACGTTGGGCCCGGAGATCCCCGGCATGGCCGTCGCCGCCCGCTACGTCCCCACGGGCGGCGGGCTCCAGGTCGGCGGCGACTGGTACGACATGATCCCGCTGCCCGGCGGCACCTCCCCCGCGAAGTCCGGCGGCGGCCGTTTCGCGCTGGTCATCGGCGACGTCCAGGGGCACGACGTACGGGCCGCCGGGCTGATGGGCCAGCTGCGGATCGCGCTGCGCGCCTACGCCTCCGAGGGCCATCGCCCCGACGCCGTCCTCTCGCGCGCCTCCCGCTTCCTGTACGGGGTCACGGACTCGGTGACGTACGGCGAGAGCGGCCCCGAGGCGGGCGACGTGCGCTTCGCGACCTGCCTGTACGTCGAGGTCGACCCGGCGACCGGCACGCTCGACATCGCCCGCGCCGGGCATCCCGACCCGGCGATACGGATGGCGGACGGGACGGTGCTGATGCGGCCGACCGCGGGCGGGCTGCCGCTCGGCATCGACCCGGACGCCGACTACCCGACGACCCGGCTCGTCCTGGAGCCCGGCGAGACCATGCTGATCTGCACCGACGGGCTGATCGAGACCGGCGGCCACGACCTCGACACCGGCTGGCGGCGCATCCGCCGCACCCTGGAGTCCCACGACGGCGACATGGAGGCCCTCGCCGACGCCCTCGTGCAGGCCGTCCACGGGCCCTCCTCGCACCACACCACCGGACCGCTGGCCGACCGGCGCGAGGACGACATAGCGCTGCTGCTGCTGTGCCGGCTGGGCGAGGGGTGCGGCTGCGACAGCGAGGTGATCACGGCTCCCTCCGTACGCCGCACGATGCTGACCATCGCGCAGGCCGAGCCGGAGCGGATCGCCGGGGCCCGGCAGCAACTGCGGGAACTGCTGCACGACTGGGCGTCCGAGGACCAGGTCGACTCCGCCGTCCTGCTCGTCTCCGAGATGCTCACCAACGTTCTCGTGCACACCGACGCCGACGCGCTGCTCGTCGCCGAGGTCACCGGCGAACCCGGCCTCGTGGGCACCCCGGGCGACCGGCGGATGCGCGTCGAGGTCACCGACGCCAGCGACGACCTCCCGCACCGTCGCCACCCCGGCGAACTCGCCTCCTCCGGACGCGGCCTGGTCCTGACCGAGCTCCTCGCGGACGCATGGGGTGTGGACCCGCGGGGCGAGGGCAAGAGCATCTGGTTCGAGCTCTACGAGTCCGGCGGCGCCGAGGCTCCCGAGGGGGCGGGGGAGTAGCGCGTACGCAGTTCGTGCGCGACCCCGAAGGCGGCCGCCGTCAGCGGCACCGCGAGCAGCATCCCGAGGACCCCGGCCACGGACGCGCCCGCGGTGATCGCGAGCATCACCACCGCGGGATGCATCTGCACGGTCCGGCTCTGGATCATCGGCTGGAGCACGTGCCCCTCAAGCACCTGTACGGCGAGTACGACGCCGAGCACCCACAGCGCGATCACGAACCCCCGGTCCGCGAGCGCGACCAGCACGGCCATGGCCCCGGAGAGGAAGGCGCCGAGGTAGGGGATGTACGCCCCGACGAAGACGAGCGCGCCGAGGCCGACGGCACCCGGCACGTCGAGGACCAGCAGCCCGACGCTGATGCAGAGGGCGTCGATGAGCGCGATGATCGTGGTCCCCCGCATGAAGCCCTCGACGGCCTCGAAGGCGCGGCGGCCCATGGCCTCGACGGTGTCGGCGGTGCCGCGCGGCGCGAGCGACCGCAGGGCGCCGACCGCGTGCTGGGAGTCCCGCAGGAAGAAGAAGACGAGCAGCAGCGCGAGCACGGCCATGGCGATGGTCTCGCCGACGACACTGACCCCGCTGATGACGTTGGACGCGGCGGTCCCGCCGAACTTGGTCAGCAACTCCTTGGCGTTGGAGGCGAGGTCGTCGAGCGAGGTCCCCGCCGCCCCGAAGTGCTCGACCAGCGACTGCGCCGCGTCCTTGAGCGACGACACGATCTGATCCCCGGTGTCGATCAGCGCGGCGACCACGATGTACACGGCCCCGCCCACCACCGCCACCACGGCGACACAGGTGAGCCCCGCCGCGACCGACCGGTTGACCTTCACCCTGATGAGCCACCGGTGCAACGGCCCGAGCAACGCCGTCCCGAGCAACGCGAGCAGCACCGGCGTCACCGCCGTACGGAACTCACCGCACAGCACGACCCCCACCCACCCGACCGCGGCAACGAGCAGAACGACGACACACCAGGCGGCCAGCCGCCGGACGGGTTCGGGGAGGAGTTGCACGCTTCCACCCGAACACGGCCCGGTCCGGCTGTCCTGCCGGGACGAGCCGCCCGGGTGACGGGGCGTCACATCCGGTGTCAGCTCGGAGAGACCCTCTGGACGTCCTCGCTCACCGCGTCAGCCGACGGGGGTGGGGCGTGACATTCGTGAGCGGCGCCGCCGCCTTGGTCGACAAGGTCCTCGTACACCCCGACCTTGAACCTGATCAGGTCCAGGGACTGGGTGAGCCTGGCGATCTGGCTGGTGACCTGCTCTTGGTGCTCGCGCATGAGCGTGAGCCGTTCCTCCTCGTTGCCGGCGCCCGCTCTGACGAGATCGGTGTATCGCCGCAGCACGGGCAGAGGCATGCCCGAGGCGCGGAGAATGATGCAGATGGTCAGCCAGTCCACGTCGTCCTCGCTGTAGAGGCGGCTCCCGCCTGCTCTGCGCTGCACGGGATTGACGAAGAGGCCCTCGCGCTCGTAGAAGCGCAACGCGTGCACGCTCAAGCCGGTGCGCTCGGCGACCTGTCCGATGCTCAGACTTGCCGTGATCTCAGCCATGCCCGCCAGGCTAACGGGGGTTGACCTAGATCAAGGTCTAGTTCCTAGCGTGCCTCGTGCGACCGACGCCTCTGTCGCTCCGCATCATCGGTTGAATGAGCAAGGGACCATCACCATGCGCTATCGCACCCTCGGCCGAACCGGTATCGAGGTCAGTGCCCACTGCCTCGGGACCATGATGTTCCAGGACGGGAGCAACTCCGACCACGACGATTGCGTCCGCATCATCCACGCCGCCCTCGACCAGGGGATCAACTTCGTCGACACCGCCGACATGTACGGACAGGGTGAGTCCGAGGAGATCGTGGGCAAGGCGCTGCGGGGACGCCGTGACGACGTCGTACTCGCCACCAAGGTCCACTTCCAGATGGGCGAGGGCCGTAATCGCGGTGGCAACTCACGGCGTTGGATCCTCAAGGCGGTCGAGGACAGCCTCCGGCGCCTGAACACGGACTGGATCGACCTCTACCAGGTCCACTTCCCCGACCACTCCACTGACATCGAGGAGACGCTCTCGGTGCTCAGCGACCTCGTGCGCGAGGGAAAGGTACGCGCCTTCGGTTGCTCGAACTTCCCGGCCGAGGAGATCGCCGAGGCACACCATGTCTCCGAGCGGCGCGGTCTCGGCCGCTTCCGCTCGGCCCAGCCGCCCTACTCGATTCTGGCCCGCGGAATCGAGGCCTCGCTCCTGCCCGTCTGCGAGCGCTACGGAATGGGGGTACTGGTCTGGAGCCCCCTCGCCTTCGGATTCCTCACCGGCAAGCACCGCAAGGACCAGCCCATCGACCTGGCAGCCGGCCGTGCCGCTCTTCGACCGGCGTTCTTCGACCCCGCGATCGCCGAAAACGCCGCCAAGCTCGACGCCGTCGAACAGCTCATCGAGCTCGCGGCGAGCATCGGCTGCACCCTCCCGCAGCTCGCCGTGGCCTTCACCGTGGCCCACCCCGCCGTCACCTCGGCGATCATCGGACCGCGGACCATGCCGCAGTTGGAGGACCTGCTCAAAGGCGCCGCGCTCACCCTGGACGATGCGACCCTCGACCGAATCGACGAAATCGTTCCGCCCGGGGTCAACCGGTACAACCCCTGGACCTACTTCCCCCCGCGATCACTGACCGACACCGCATTGCGCCGCCGCCCACTCACCGAACGCGCCGCGGCCTGAGCGACCTGATCATGGCGAACGGGTTCTGTGGCGGCCTACGGCAGGCGGGCTGCGCTCCGGACGGGGCACCGGTCTACGTGTTGCCGTAGGCGACTCATCGGGCAGCGCCTGCGTAGAAGTCGCCCCCTGCCCCCACGCCGTCCACGTCCGGGACTCGAAGCTCGGCGACCGGAGCCCTCAGTTTTCGGTCCCCGGCGACGCCTGGGCGGCCTTCATCACGTACGCAACGGGAGCTTGAGCTTCGGGCTCCGGGACCCGAGCCCCTTTTGCAAGGAATGGGCGGTAGGTTCAACCCACCCTCCCGCCCTCCCTGCGCCTCAACTCCCGCGCACACCAGGCCAGATCACTTTTCGTGATCGGCTTGCGACACATGGTCGCGACCCTCTAGCGTTCGCAGCAACAAACGACCCCGGCAGGTGTTAGCAGCACCGAACCGGGGTCTGACCTCAAGATCGGAAATGACGATCTCATGGCTTACCAAGACCCTAACGCTGCCCTGCCCACGCCCGCACACCCCATGGCGAATCCCGGCTACGGCAAGCGCTCCGCCCCGGACCAACTGCCCGCTCGTGCAGGCACCTTCGGACATCTGCCCGCCCGCGAGGCCTACGTCGCCGGATTCCTCGACCGGCTCCCGGACGGCGCCGCGATGGACGCCAAGACCCTCGCCAAGGCGCTGCCCCTCTACGGCCAGGCGGCCATCCGGACCGCACTCAACAACCTCTCCGCGGCAGGGCACCTACGTCGAGTACGACGCCGCGCGGAGGACAACGACACCGGAACCCGGTGGGTGTTCCACACCTACTGGTCCCGTACCGCACGTGACAACGAATGGTGGGCCCGGCTCCTCGACGGTGACGCGACGGGTGAGGTGCGGAGTGACGCCGTACAAGGCGTCGTACCGACCGAGATGACGCCCACGCCCGAGGACGCCCCCGACGACGTACGACCGAAGGCAGGTCCGTCGCCCGCCTACGCGGTCCTCGCTCGACTCGGCAGTACGGAACCCCGTTTGGCGCTCTCCCACGCCGATTGTGTCGCCCTCGAAACCCTCGCCACCGACTGGCTCGCCCGCGGGGCCGACGTCTCCCACCTGGTGCGGAGCCTCACCACGGGGCTTCCCGAGCAGGTGCACTCACCCCGGGCCCTCGCACAGCGGCGACTGCGCGACAAGATGCCGCCCGAGCTTCCCGAACGACCCGCCCCGCCCGCTCGCGCACCCCGCACGCTCATGGAGTGCACCAACTGCGGTGCGCCGGGCCGCCCGGAGGCCCTGCCCGGCGGACTCTGCCGCGCATGCCGCGACGCGGATACCGGCGACAGCGTGGCCGGGGGCGACGTGCTTGCGGCAACCGCCGTACGCGTTCGCGTAGCCCAGTTGCGCACGGCGCTGCGTGAACCGTGCCCCACGTGACCCGGCGCTGCCCGACTTCAGTGCTCCGCGCCTCGCACACCAGTTGCCGATCCCCGCAATAGGAGTCCATCGCATGACTATGCGATACCCTCGCATTATGGCCGCGAAGAAGCCCATCTCCGTAACCCTGGACCCTGACGTGCTCGAAGAGCTGCAACGTCTTGTCGAAGCGGGAGAGGCCTCTTCCCTCTCCGCGGTGATCAACGAGACCATGCGCAGCCGTGTGGAACGGCGGCAGAACGCCGAGCGGGCTCGCGCGTACATCGAGGAGACCCTGCTCGGCGGGCATCCGCTGAGCGAAGAGGAACTCGTGGAAGCCCGTGGCGCGCTGGCCGCGAGCAAAGCCCGCACCGCCGCACGTCGTACAGGCGGTGCCACAGCGGCATGAGCTACGGGATCGTCCTGGATCACCATGGTCTGCTCGCACTGGGAAGCGGGGATCGCAGGCTCTCGGGCTTCGTCGTAGCAGCTCACGAGGACCCGCTCTACACGCTGTCCGTCCCGGCACTCTGCCTCGCCGAGGCCACACGCAACCGACCGGGAGTCTCGACGCACCTGGCGCAGCTCCCAGCGGTCGAGGTCACCGTGATCGACCGGATCGTCGCCGACACCATGGGGCGCATCGGGGCCGCGCTCTTCCCCGAGCAGGGCTGGCACGTCCTGCACGCGGTCGCGGCGAGCCTCGTCTCCGGATGGGAGATCGCGACCACCGAGCCGCAGGAGTACCACGGCTTCGGAGTGCCTGTCCTGCACGTCGAGCAATAAACGACAAGCGCCCGTCTCCGCCGGCACTCCGGCAGGAGACGGGCGCCAGGTCCCGCGAACGGCGACCCTTCATCCGGTCGCTTACAGCCCGCCCTCCGACATCCCGTGCACCGCCGGGATCGTGCCCAGGCGGCCCTTCTGGAAGTCCTCGAAGGCTGTCTGGAGTTCGGCCTGGGTGTTCATGACGAACGGGCCGTAGTGGGCCATCGGTTCGCGGATCGGGCGGCCGCCGAGGAGGACGACCTCGAGGTCGGGCTCGTTGGCGTCCTGCTGCTCGTCCGCGCGGACCGTGAGGGAGGAGCCGGCGCCGAAGACGGCAGTCTGGCCCTTGTGGACCGGGCGGCGGTCCGTGCCGACGCTGCCGCGCCCGGCGAGGACGTAGACCAGGCCGTTGAAGTCCTCGCGCCACGGCAGCGTGACCTCGGCGCCCGGCCGTACCGTCGCGTGGACCATCGTGATCGGCGTGTGCGTGATGCCGGGGCCCTCGTGGCCGTCGAGCTCACCGGCGATGACGCGGAGCAGGGCGCCGCCGTCGGGGGTGCTCAGGAGCTGGACCTGGCCGCCGCGGATGTCCTGGTAGCGCGGGGCCATCATCTTGTCCCTGGCCGGGAGGTTCACCCACAGCTGCAGGCCGTGGAAGAGGCCGCCGGACATGACGAGCGCCTCCGGCGGGGCCTCGATGTGCAGGAGGCCGGCGCCCGCGGTCATCCACTGGGTGTCGCCGTTGGTGATGGTGCCGCCACCGCCCTGGCTGTCCTGGTGGTCGAAGATGCCGTCGATGATGTAGGTGACGGTCTCGAAGCCGCGGTGCGGGTGCCAGGGGGTGCCCTTCGGCTCTCCCGGCGCGTACTCCACCTCGCCCATCTGATCCATCATGATGAACGGGTCGAGGTGTTTGTAGTTGATCCCGGCGAACGCGCGGCGCACCGGGAAGCCCTCACCCTCGAAGCCGCTGGGAGCGGTCGTCACGGCAAGCACGGGACGGGCCACGGCGTCCACCGACGCGGCCACACGGGGCAGGGTCAGCGGGTTCTCGACGGTCACTGCAGGCATGTCGGGACCTCCTTGTGCTTCGAGTTTAGTTGATTATTGAACTTTCTGCCACCCATAACGGCGGACGCCCGGAGGGCATTCCCTCCGGGCGTCTCAGGTGAAGAGCCAGCGACAGAACGTCAGCCGTACATCCGCCGCATCGCGAAGTCGACCATCTGTTCGACCGCCTTCGCGTCGAAGACCATGCGGTGCTCGCCCTCCATGTCGAGGACGAAGCCGTAGCCCGTCGGGAGCAGGTCGATCACCTCGGCGCCGGTGATGACGAAGTACTTGGACTCCTTGCCGGCGTAGCGGCGGAGCTCCTTGAGCGACGTGAACATGGGGATGACCGGCTGCTGGGTGTTGTGCAGGGCCAGGAAACCGGGGTTGTCGCCGCGCGGGCAGTAGACCTTCGAGCCCGCGAAGATCTGCTGGAAGTCCTCGGCGGACATGGACCCCGTGGTGAAGGCGCGGACCGCGTCCGCGAGGGACGGCGGGGACGGCTCGGGGTAGAGCGGCGGCTGCTGGCCGTACGCGCCGGGCATCTGCTGCTGCGGCGGGGCGTACTGCTGCTGCGCACCCGCGTTCTGCTCGTAGCCGTACATGGGCGACAGCGTACCGAGCGCGCCGGTGGCGGGGCACGCCGTCCCGCCACCCGGCGCACGGGGCGCACGGAGCAGGCAGAGCGCGGGGGCCGCGGAGCACACGTACGGAAGTCGAGGCGGGCTCCGGCGGTACGCGGCAGGGTAGAGCCTGCTCACACTTGGGCGGTTTGGGGTTGCATCTTATTACCGACGGGTAGCATCATCGTAGCTACTAGTTGGTACGTAAACCAGATACGCACCAGCTATCGCACCAGGTACGAGGCATCACCACCTCCCCGATCCCTTACGGAGCCGTCGCCATGGGGCATTACAAGTCGAATCTCCGCGACATCGAGTTCAACCTCTTCGAGGTGCTCGGGCGCGACAAGCTGTACGGCACCGGCCCGTTCGCGGAGATGGACGTCGAGACCGCCAAGAGCATCCTCGAGGAACTGACCCGCCTCTCGGAGAACGAGCTGGCCGAGTCCTTCACGGACGCCGACCGCAACCCGCCGGTCTTCGACCCCGAGACGAACACCGCGCCCGTCCCGGCGTCCTTCAAGAAGAGCTACAAGGCCTTCATGGACTCGGAGTACTGGCGCCTGGGCCTGCCCGAGGGCATCGGCGGCACGACGGCACCCCCGTCCCTGATCTGGTCGTACGCGGAACTGATCCTCGGTGCGAACCCGGCGGTCTGGATGTACTCCTCCGGCCCCGCGTTCGCCGGGATCCTCTACGACGAGGGCAACGACGTCCAGAAGAAGATCGCCCAGATCGCGGTGGAGAAGACCTGGGGCTCGACCATGGTGCTCACCGAGCCGGACGCCGGTTCGGACGTGGGCGCCGGTCGCACCAAGGCCGTCCAGCAGGACGACGGCTCCTGGCACATCGAGGGCGTGAAGCGCTTCATCACCTCCGGTGAGCACGACATGGAGGAGAACATCCTCCACTACGTCCTCGCCCGCCCCGAGGGCCACGGCCCCGGCACCAAGGGCCTGTCCCTCTTCCTCGTCCCGAAGTACGAGTTCGACTTCGAGACCGGCGAGCTGGGCGAGCGCAACGGCGTGTACGCGACGAACGTCGAGCACAAGATGGGCCTCAAGGCGTCCAACACGTGCGAGATGACCTTCGGCGACCGTCACCCCGCCAAGGGCTGGCTGATCGGCGACAAGCACGACGGCATCCGCCAGATGTTCCGCATCATCGAGTTCGCCCGCATGATGGTCGGCACGAAGGCGATCTCGACCCTGTCGACGGGCTACCTGAACGCACTTGAGTACGCCAAGGAGCGCGTCCAGGGCCCCGACCTCGCGCAGTTCATGGACAAGGCCGCGCCCAAGGTCACCATCACCCACCACCCGGACGTGCGCCGCTCGCTGATGACGCAGAAGGCGTACGCGGAGGGCATGCGCGCCCTGGTGCTGCACACCGCGTCGGTCCAGGACGAGATAGCCGTGAAGACGGCGGCCGGCGAGGACGTCAGCGCGCTGCACGCGCTCAACGACCTGCTCCTGCCGATCGTGAAGGGCTACGGCTCCGAGAAGGGCTACGAGCAGCTCGCGCAGTCGCTGCAGACCTTCGGCGGCTCCGGGTTCCTCCAGGAGTACCCGATCGAGCAGTACATCCGCGACGCCAAGATCGACACCCTCTACGAGGGCACGACCGCGATCCAGGGCCAGGACTTCTTCTTCCGGAAGATCGTCCGCAACCAGGGCGCCGCGCTGAACTCGCTCGCCGAGGACATCAAGAAGTTCCTGGCGCTCGGCACCGGCGGCGAGGAGCTGTCCGGCGCCCGCGAGCAGCTCGCCAAGGCGGCCGTCGAGCTGGAGGCCATCGTCGGCCTCATGCTCACCGACCTCGCGGCGACCGAGCAGGACGTCAAGAACATCTACAAGGTGGGCCTCAACACCACCCGCCTGCTGCTCGCTTCCGGCGACGTCGTCGTCGGCTACCTGCTGCTGCGCGGCGCCGCTGTCGCCGCGGAGAAGCTGGAGACGGCCTCGGCCAAGGACCGCCCGTTCTACACCGGCAAGATCGCGGCCGCGAAGTTCTTCGCCGCCAACGTCCTGCCCGGCGTCACCGGCGCGCGCAAGCTCGCCGAGGGCGTGGAGCTGGACCTGATGGAGCTCGACGAGGCCGCGTTCTAGGACCTCCGCCGGGCCCCGCCGACCGGGCCGGACGCCGGACGCGACCCCGTCCGTCCGCGTCCGTCCACGTCCGTCCTCTCAGGTGGCCGCCCTTCACATCCTCCTTACGAGGGCCCGTTCCCCATCCCGGGGAGCGGGCCCTCGGGCGTCGTTAAGGTGAACCCCATGCGCACACCCTCCCGCTTCGACCGCGGCCACACCGACGACCTCATGTCCTTCCTGGCGGCGAGCCCTTCGCCGTACCACGCGGTGGCGAACGTCGCCGAGCGGCTGGAGAAGGCCGGATTCCGCCAGGTGGCCGAGACGGACGCGTGGGACGGGACCAAGGGCGGGAAGTACGTGCTGCGCGGGGGTGCCGTCGTCGCCTGGTACGTGCCCGAGAGCGCCGAACCGCACACTCCGTTCCGGATTGTCGGCGGCCACACCGACTCCCCCAACCTGCGCGTCAAGCCGCAGCCCGACAGCGGTGCGCACGGCTGGCGGCAGATCGCGGTCGAGATCTACGGCGGCCCGCTGCTCAACTCCTGGCTCGACCGCGACCTGGGCCTGGCGGGGCGCCTGACACTGCGGGACGGCTCGACGCGGCTGGTGAACATCGACCGCGCCCTGTTGCGCGTGCCCCAACTCGCCGTCCACCTCGACCGGTCCGTCAGCAGCGAGGGCCTCAAGCTCGACAAACAGCGCCACCTGCAGCCCATCTGGGGTCTCGGCGATCCCCGCGAGGGCGACCTGATCTCCTTCCTGGAGGGGGAGTGCGCACTGGCCGCCGGCGAGGTCACCGGCTGGGACCTGATGACCCACTCCATCGAGCCGCCCGCCTACCTGGGCCGCGACAAGGAGCTGGTGGCGGGCCCGCGCATGGACAACCTGCTGTCCGTGCACGCCTGTACGGCCGCCCTCGCCGCCGTGTCGGCCGTGGGCGAGCTGCCGTACATCCCCGTCCTGGTCGCCTTCGACCACGAGGAGAACGGCTCGCAGAGCGACACGGGCGCCGACGGGCCGCTCCTCGGCAACGTGCTGGAGCGCTCGGTGTTCGCACGCGGCGGCTCGTTCGAGGACCGGGCGCGCGCCTTCGCCGGCACCGTCTGCCTCTCCTCCGACACCGGCCACGCGGTGCACCCCAACTACGCGGAGCGGCACGACCCGACGCACCACCCGCGTGCCGGCGGCGGCCCGATCCTCAAGGTCAACGTCAACAACCGCTACGCCACGGACGGTTCGGGCCGCGCGGTCTTCGCCGCCGCCTGCGAGAAGGCCGACGTGCCCTTCCAGTCGTTCGTCTCCAACAACTCCATGCCCTGCGGCACCACCATCGGCCCCATCACCGCGGCCCGGCACGGCATCAAGACCGTCGACATCGGCGTGGCCATCCTCTCGATGCACAGCGCCCGTGAACTCTGCGCCGCCGACGACCCGTTCCTGCTGGCCAACGCGCTGGTCGCGTTTCTGGAGGGCTAGCCGCCGCATGGCTGCGACGGTGCCGGGTACCCGGGCTTCTCCCGGAGCGACTCCGAATCCGTTACAGGGAGGCGGCATCCATGGGTCTGGGCGGGTGCATCATTCTGATCGCCGTAGGGGCGATCCTCACTTTCGCGACCGACTGGGACATGCAGGGGGTCAACCTGCCCCTGGTCGGCGTCATCTTCATGATCGTCGGGCTGATCGGTGTGACGACGTTCAGCAGCATCGCCAGGCGCAGGCGGGTGGTCGTACCGCCCACCACGCCGGTGATCGAGGAGGAACGGCACCACCACCGCGACGGCTACAACGACGGCTACGGGATGTGATTCCGCACACCCGCGCGCCCACTAAGGAGCGAGCGTGTGGCCCGTGGTGGCGTCCACGTGATCGGGGACCTCGTCGTGGCGGTCGCCGACGGTGAGGGTGCCGGTCGGCTCGAAGAGGAGGAGGGCGGCGCCGGCCGGGGCGGCCGGCTTGTGCTCGGTGCCGCGCGGGACGGTGAAGACGGAGCCCCGGGGGAGTACGACGGTTCGCTCGCCCGTGGGCTCGCGCAGCGCGATGTGCAGCTCCCCCTCCACCACCAGGAAGAACTCGTCGGTGTGGTCGTGCACGTGCCAGACGTGCTCGCCCTCGACCTTGGCGACGCGTACGTCGTAGTCGTTGACGGTGGTGACGATGCGGGGGCTCCACAGGTCGTCGAAGGAGGCGAGGGCCTTGGCCAGGGAGAGGGGTTCGCTGCTCATGACGTCATCCTCGGCGGTGGTCCGGCGTCCGCACGAGTGCTAGAAATCGCATATGCCGCAAGGATCCTCTCAGCCGGACCGACCGCACCGGGTCGTTCTCGTCGTCGACGAGAACTCCAACCCCTTCGAGATGAGCTGCGCCATCGAGGTCTTCGGCCTGCGCCGGCCCGAACTCGGCCGGGAGCTCTACGACTTCAGGCTCTGCGCGGCGGATCCGCACACCCGTATGCGGGACGGCTTCTTCACGCTCACCGGCGTCGCGGGCCTCGACGCGGCCGAGGAGGCGGACACGCTGATCGTGCCCAACCGGCCCGACACGCAGACGCCGCGCTCCCCCGAGCTGCTGGCCACCGTGCGCCGGGCGCATGAGCGGGGCGCGCGGCTCATCGGGTTCTGCTCCGGCGCGTTCACGATCGCCGAGGCGGGACTGCTGGACGAGCGCCGGGCGGCCTGTCACTGGATGTGGGCCTCCGCCTTCCGCTCCCGCTTCCCCCGGGTCCGCCTGGAGCCCGACGTCCTCTTCGTCGACGACGGCGACATCCTCACCGCGTCCGGCAGCGCCTCGGCGCTCGACCTCGGTCTGCACGTCGTACGGCGGGACCACGGCGCCGAGATCGCCAACGCGGTCTCGCGCAGACTCGTGTTCGCGGCCCATCGCGACGGCGGGCAGCGTCAGTTCGTCGAGCGGCCCCTCCCCGACGTACCGGACGAGTCCCTCGCCCCGCTGCTGGCGTGGGCCCAGGGGCGGATAGGGGAGCCGCTGACCGTCGCGGACCTCGCCACCCGCGCGGCCGTCTCCCCCGCCACCCTGCACCGCCGTTTCCGCGCCCAGCTCGGCACGACCCCGCTGGCCTGGCTGACGGGCGAGCGGGTGGCGATGGCCTGCCGGCTGATCGAGCGGGGCGAGGAGCGGCTCGGCGTGGTGGCACAGCGCAGCGGTCTGGGCAGCGCCGCGAACCTGCGGGCGCGGCTGCGGCGAGAGACGGGACTCAGCCCGTCGGCCTATCGGCGGCGTTTCGGACCGGCCGCCGGGGAAGGGCTCGCCGTATGAGATTCCTGGTACGCGACCGGCTCCTCGGCTTCGGCGAGGACTACTGGATCGAGGACGACCACGGCGCCAAGGTCTACCTCGTCGACGGCAAGGCGATGCGACTGCGGGACACCTTCGAGCTGAAGGACACGCACGGGCGCGTCCTCATCGACATCCACCGGAAGATGCTCGCGCTGCGCGACACGATGATCATCGAGCGGGACGGCGGCCCGCTGGCCACCATCAAACGCAAACGCCTGTCCCTGCTCCGCAACCACTACCGCGTCTGCCTGGTCGACGGCACCGAACTCGACGTCAGCGGCAAGATCCTCGACCGCGAGTTCGCCGTCGACTACGACGGCGAACTCCTCGCCCAGATCTCCCGGCGCTGGCTGCACGTCCGGGAGACGTACGGCGTCGACGTCGTACGCGACGACGCGGACCCGGCGCTGATGATCGCGGTGGCGGTATGCGTGATCCACCTGGCGGAGAAGGAACGCGGGGAGGACTAGGGGGCTTCGGCCAGGGCCGCTAGGGGCCTTCGGCTAGGCCGCCAGGGGCCTTCGGTCAGGGCCGGCGCGGTGGGTCCAGCCCCAGCAGGCGGTCCTTCAACGCGGGGAACTGCTCCCGGGTCGTGGCGACCTTGCCGGGGTCGAAGTCGACCGTGAGGATCTCCTCGTCCGGGCCCGCCTCGGCGAGGACCTCGCCCCAGGGGTCGACCACGATCGAGTGCCCGGCCTGGGGAACTCCCGCGTGCGTACCGGCCGTTCCGCAGGCGAGCACGAACGCCTGGTTCTCCACGGCCCGCGCCTGCGCCAGCAGCGTCCAGTGGGCGCGGCGCCGCTCGGGCCAGCCGGCCGACAGGACGAGGGTCTCGGCGCCCGCGTCGACGAGCCCGCGGAAGAGCTCGGGGAAGCGCAGGTCGTAGCAGGTGGCGAGGCCGAGGGTCGTCTCGGGCAGCCGGACGGTCACCAGTTCCGTGCCCGCGCCCATCAGCACGGCCTCGCCCTTGTCGAAGCCGAAGCGGTGGATCTTGCGGTACGCGGCGGCGAGTTCACCGGCGGGCGAGAAGAGGAGCGAGGTGTTGTAGAGGGGGCCTTCGGGGTCTCTCTCCGGGATCGAGCCCGCGTGCAGCCAGACGCCCGCGTCGCTCGCCGCCTTCGCCATCGCCTCGTAGGTGGGCCCTTCCAGCGGCTCGGCCTCGGCGGCGAACGCCTCGTAGGCGAACGCTCCGGTCGTCCACAGTTCGGGCAGGACGACAAGATCCACTCCGCCCTGTTCCCGTACGTGCTCCTGTACGAGAGATGCCACGCGCTGCCTGCGTGAATCGACCGATTCACCCTCGTCTACGGCGATCTGGATGAGAGAGGCGCGCACACTACCACCGTCCTGGCATTCGAGCCGTCCATACAGGCCTACGATCGTCACACGAAAGCACTGCCGGGGTGCCTCACAGCAGCGTAACTTAGCGTTTCAAGACACCCGCTGCCCGTGCACTGCCCGCGTACCAACCGCCCGAGGGGTCCCGTTCCGTGAGTCTGCATCCCAGCCTTCAGTCCTACGCCGACGCCTGGACCCACTCGATCGAAGCGATAACCGAGCTGGTGACACCGCTGGTCGAGGGCGAGTGGAATCGGCGGACGCCCTGCCCCGGCTGGTCGGTGCGCGACATCGTGTCCCATGTCATCGGTCTCGACTGCGAGATGCTCGGCGACCCCCGCCCCATCCACACACTCCCGCGCGACCTCTACCACGTGACCAACGAGCACCAGCGGTACATGGAGATGCAGGTCGACGTCCGCCGTCACCACACGGCGCCGGAGATGACGTCGGAGCTGGAGTACACGGTCATCCGCCGCAACCGCCAGCTGCGGAACGAGTCGCGGCAGCCGGAGACCAAGGTGCGCGGCCCGCTCGGCAGCGAGTGGACCCTCGAAGAGGCCATGCGGGAGCGGGCGTTCGACGTGTGGGTGCACGAGCAGGACCTGCGCGCGGCGCTGGGCCGCCCGGGCAACCTCGACTCGCCGGGCGCGTACGTCACCCGTGACGAGCTGCTGGCCGCGCTGCCGGGTGTCGTCGCCAAGGACGCCGGTGCGCCCGCGAGTTCGGCGGTGGTCTTCGACGTCCACGGTCCCGTCGAGTTCCTGCGCACGGTCCGCATCGACGCCGAGGGCAACGGCACGGTCGACGGCGCACCCTCCCTCGGACCGGCCGCCACCCTCGCCCTCGACTGGGAGACCTACGTCCGCCTCGCCTGCGGCCGCGTGCGCGCCGACGCCGTGGCGGACCGCATCAAGGCAGAGGGCGACCCGGAACTGACGGCCGCGATCCTGAGAAACTTCGCGGTGACCCGCTAGCGGGTCCGAGCCCGTCCGGCGGCCGGGGAAGAGCACGGCGGCGCTGCGCAGGGGGTGAACGGGCGCCGCCCCTACACGGGGACGTGCACCGTCTCCACCCGGCTGGCGACCAACCGCTCCCGCTCACGTCGAGCGGCCTGTCCGCGCAGCCGGAAGATCTGGCTCAGCCCCACCGCCTGAAGAACGAACACGGCGGCGAACGCGACCCGGTAGTTGTCCCCGGTGGCGTCCAGCAGCACCCCGATCGCCAGCAGCGTGGTCATGGAGGCGACGAAGCCCCCCATGTTGGTGATCCCGGACGCCGTCCCCTGCCGCTCCGGCGGATTGGCGGGCCTCGCGAAGTCGAACCCGATCATGGAGGCCGGCCCGCACGCCCCGAGCACCGTGCACAGCACGACCAGCACCCACATCGGCGCGTGCTCCCCGGGATACACCAGCACCCCGGCCCACACGATCGCGGTCGCCGCCACCGTGCCGAGCGCCAGCGGAAGGCGCGCCGCGTGATGCCGGGCGACGACCTGCCCGTACACCAGCCCGACGAGCATGTTGGAGAGGACGACCAGCGTCAGGAGTTCACCGGCGGCGGCCCGCGACAGCCCCTGCGCCTCGACGAGGAACGGCATCCCCCACAGCAGCAGGAACATCATCGCCGGGAACTGCGTCGTGAAGTGCACCCACAGGCCCAGCCGGGTGCCGGGCTCCCGCCAGGACGCGAGGATCTGCCGGCGGACGTAGGCGGCCCCCTGGTGCGGGAACGGCTCGGGTTCGTGGCCCTCGGGGTGGTCCTTGAGGAACAGCAGCAGGAGTACGAGGACCACGACGCCGGCGGCCGCGCTGCCCGCGAACGCCGCCGTCCAGCCCACCCCGTGCAGCAGCCGGGCGATCACGAGCGTCGAGACCAGGTTGCCCGCCATGCCCGCGAGACCGGCGAACTGCGCGACCATCGGCCCGCGCCGGGCGGGGAACCACCGGGTGCCGAGCCGCAGCACGCTGATGAAGGTCATCGCGTCGCCGCAGCCGAGCAGCGCGCGCGAGGCCAGCGCCGTGCCGTACGAGGGGGAGAAGGCGAAGCCCAGCTGCCCGGCCGTGAACAGGACGACGCCGATGGTCAGCACCTTCTTGGTGCCGAGCCGGTCGACCAGCAGGCCGACGGGTATCTGCATGCCCGCGTACACAAGGAGCTGGAGGATGGAGAAGGTGGAGAGCGCGGAGGCGCCCACGTGGAAGCGGTCCACCGCGTCCAGGCCGGCCACGCCCAGGGACGTACGGAAGATGACGGCGACGAAGTAGACGGAGACGCCGATGCTCCAGACGGCGACGGCGCGGCGGCCGCCGGGCGGATCGCCGGGCAGGGAGAGGGCCCCGGCGGAGCTCTTCGGGACGCTCATCGGACCTCGCCCCGCGCCAGGTTGGAGAACCAGCTGACGTGCCGGTGGAGGATGCCGACGACGGCCTCCGCGTCACCGGAGCGCAGCGCGTCGAGGATCTCCTCGTGCTCGGTGAGCGTCTTGGTGATCCGGTCGGGGTGGGCGTGCATGACGGCGACGCCCATCCTCAGCTGCCGGTCGCGGAGCTGGTCGTAGAGCCGCGAGAGGATCTCGTTGCCGCCGCTGCGGACGATCTCGGCGTGGAAGCAGCGGTCGGTGACGGCGGCGCCCGCCAGGTCCCCGGCCGCGGCCTGCTCCTTCTGCCGCGCGAGCAGCTCCTCCAGCCGGGCGATCAGCTGCGGGCCGGCGGGTACGACCTTGCGGGCCGCGTGCTCCTCGACGAGCTGCCTGGTCTCGACGACGTCCGCGATCTCCTGCGCGGAGACGGGCAGGACGAGCGCGCCCTTCTTCGGGTAGAGCTTGATCAGCCCCTCGACCTCCAGCTTCAGCAGCGCCTCGCGCACGGGGGTGCGCGAGACGCCGACCGCCTCGGCCAGCTCCCCTTCGGTGAGCAGTGTCCCGCCCTCGTAGCGGCGCTCCAGGACCCCCTGCTTGACGTGCGCGTAGACGCGCTCGGCGGCGGGGGGCTGCTTCACGGCCGCAGCGGCGGGGACGGCAGGGGCGGCGGGCTTCTCGGGGGCAGGTCCGACGGCCTCGGCGGGAGCAGAGGACACAGGAGTGACGGCAGGCATGCGCACAGCATAGATACAACACGTACGCATCGTGATCCGCGTCCATCATTCGGACCCCGCCCACCAACTGCACAACCTTCCGTGCTACTTACGTGTCAGATGTGGTGCGGCACTCCCATGTGGCCGCACTCTTGGGTCATTTGACGCATTCGGGGTACTCGACTTGAAAACTGGCATTATGGGCATGCGTGCGCGCAGGGCTGCCGCCACCGTCATCACCACCGGCGCGGTGGTCGCGGCCGGAACCCTCGGCGCGGCGCCCGCGAACGCCGTCACCAAGCCCACGATCGCGGCCGTCGGCGGCTTCGCGATGAACAACGGCACGGGCAAGACGCTCTACACCAAGGCCGCGGACACCAAGCGTTCCACGGGCTCCACCACCAAGATCATGACGGCCAAGGTGGTGCTGGCCCAGACGAACCTGAACCTCGACTCCAAGGTCACGATCCAGAAGGCCTACAGCGACTACGTCGTCGCGAACAACGCGTCGCAGGCCCACCTGATCGTCGGCGACAAGGTCACCGTCCGCCAGCTCCTCTACGGGCTGATGCTGCCGTCCGGCTGCGACGCCGCGTACGCGCTCGCCGACAAGTACGGCTCGGGCACCACGCGTGCCGCCCGCGTGAAGTCGTTCATCGGCAAGATGAACAGCGCTGCGACCAGCCTCGGCCTGACGCACACGCACTTCGACTCGTTCGACGGCATCGGCAACGGCTCCAACTACTCGACGCCGCGCGACCTGACGAAGATCGCCAGCAGCGCGATGAAGAACTCCACGTTCCGCACGGTCGTGAAGACCAAGGCCTACCAGGCCAAGACGGTCACGAAGACCGGCAGCATCCGCACGATGGACACGTGGAAGAACACCAACGGTCTGCTCAGCAGCTACAGCGGCGCCATCGGTGTGAAGACGGGCTCCGGCCCCGAGGCCAAGTACTGCCTCGTCTTCGCCGCGACCCGCAACGGCAAGACGGTCATCGGCACCGTCCTCGCCTCCACGTCCATCCCGGCCCGCGAGTCGGACGCGACGAAGATCATGAACTACGGCTTCGCGCTGTAGCCCACGCACACAGCAGAAGGGGGCCGGCCGCAACCAGCGGCCGGCCCCCTTCGCCGTTCGGCGCTTCAGGCAGAAAGAGGTACGGGAGCGATCAGGAGGGGTCGCCCGTCGAGACGTTGAGCTCGATCTCGGGCATGTCCTTGGGGTCGACGTCCGTGCCCGCGGAGGGGAACTGGTCCGTGATCGTGCCCTCGCCGTAGACGTTCTCGTCGACGGGCGTTTCCTTCATTTCCCAACCGGCGGCCTGGAAGCAGGACTTGACCGACTTGATGTTCTTGTAGGTGAAGTCAGGCACCTCGATCTTGTCCGGGTCGTTGTACGACTCCTGGGGATCGGTGCACTTCTCCTTCTCGATCGTCTTCGTCAGGTCCGGGCCCCGGTGCCCCGACGCCGGCGACGAGGCCGACGCACTGGAGCTCGCGTTGGTGCCGCCCTTGTCGTCGTCACTGCCGCCGTTGAGCGTGAGGGCGGTGATCAGGCCGCCGATGGCGACCAGGGCAACCAGGATGGAGCCGATGATGACCGGCTTGTTGTTCTTGCCGCCGGAGCCGCCCTGCCCGCCCGAGCCGGTAGAAAGCGGCGTCGTGGGCTGCGGCGTGAGGTTGTACGGAGGCGGCGTCGAGGCGGCCTGCTGGGGGGCGTACGCGGCGGTCTGCGCCGGCGTCTGGTAGCCGCCCTGCTGCGGGTAGCCGTACGACGGGGCCGGCGCCGGGGTGGCGGGCGGCGGGGTCTGGTAGCCGTACGGGCCCGGCTGGTACGGCGTCTGCACCGCGCCCGTCGGGCCCTGCGCCGCCTGGTCGACGGGCGGGAACACGGCGGAGCCGACGCCCGCGCCGCTCGACGTCTGGGCGCCCGGCACGATGTTCGGCGCGGCGGGCTGGAAGGACTGGGCCACGCGCAGGCACTCGTCGCGCATCGCCTCGGCGTTCGGGAAGCGCTCGTTCGGGTTCTTCTTCAGCGCGCGGGCGACCAGCGCGTCCACGGCCGGCGGCAGCGACCGGTTGATCGAGGAAGGAGCCACCGGCTCCTCCTGCACATGCGCGTACGCGATGGCCAGCGGCGAGTCCGCCTCGAACGGCAGCCGCCCGGTGACCAGTTGGAAGAGCATGATGCCGACCGAGTAGAGGTCGGAGCGGGCGTCCACGCCCCGGCCGAGCGCCTGCTCCGGGGAGAGGTACTGCGGGGTGCCGACGACCATGCCGGTCTGCGTCATCGACGTGACCCCGGACTGCATGGCGCGGGCGATGCCGAAGTCCATCACCTTGACGACGCTGCGCTTCGTCATCATCACGTTGCCCGGCTTGATGTCCCGGTGGACCAGGCCCATCTCGTGGCTGATCTCCAGCGCGGCCAGCACATCCGCGGTGATCTTCAGCGCCTTGTCGGCGGGCATGGCGCCGAACTGCTGCACATCCGCGTCGAGGACCGAGCCGAGCGGCTGGCCCTCGATGTACTCCATGACGATGTACGGCGTCGTCATGCCGTCGAGATCGTCCTCGCCGGTGTCGAAGACCGAGACGATGTTCGTGTGCGTGAGCTTCGCCACGGACTGGGCCTCGCGGCGGAACCGCTCGCGGAAGGCCTGCTCGCGCCCGAGCTCGGTGTGCAGCGTCTTGATCGCGACCTGCCGGTCGAGCACCGAGTCGTACGCGAGATGCACCGAGGCCATACCGCCCTCGCCGAGCAGATCCCGCAGCTGGTAGCGCCCGCCGGCGACCGCACGCCCCGCGTACCGGCCCTGTGCGCCGTCCTGGCTCATCTTCTGCGTCCCCCATCGGCGCGGCGGCAGCGGCTGGTTGCTCCCGCGTTCCGTGATCTCCTGATCAACGGCCAATCGTCCGTGCGCGATTGTCCGCGATCGATTGTCCGTGATCCATTGGCTTATTCCGGCCCAAGTCTGCCCCAGGCCACTGACACGTCAAGCTCGGTGCCCGTTCCGTGACCGTCTGAGAAAGAAGCGTCGCGGAAGCGTTACAGGTGGCGTACGGCCGGTACACAGAATTTGCACGACGGTACCCGAAACGGGTTTGATGGCCGGTCCTTCTCGATTCCAACCCGGACCGGCGCCTTGCGTCGAGCCTGTAGCGTGGCCCGACGGAGACCGTAACAACCACCGCGCAGACCGCGGGCAGAAACGACGGCGAGGACTGATGGCACAGCAGCAGCGCGCTCAGGGCCCGTCCGACCCCGAGGCGACTGGCGGCGGTATGTCAGATGCGCCGGAGATGTGGGGTAACGGCGGACTGGTCGGGGACGGCCGGTATCGGCTCACCCACAGACTCGGCCGGGGCGGCATGGCCGAGGTGTTCGCCGCCGAGGACGTACGTCTCGGCCGCACCGTCGCGGTCAAACTGCTCCGCTCCGACCTCGCCGAGGACCCGGTCTCCAAGGCCCGCTTCACGCGCGAGGCCCAGTCGGTGGCCGGACTCAACCACCACGCGGTCGTCGCCGTGTACGACTCCGGCGAGGACGTGGTCGGCCACGGAGTCGTCCCGTACATCGTGATGGAGCTCGTCGAGGGCCGGACGATCCGCGACCTGCTGCTCAACGCCGAGGCCCCCGGGCCCGAGCAGGCGCTGATCATCGTCTCCGGGGTCCTGGAGGCGCTCGCCTACTCCCACCAGCACGGCATCGTGCACCGCGACATCAAGCCCGCGAACGTGATCATCACGCAGACCGGCGCGGTCAAGGTGATGGACTTCGGCATCGCGCGTGCCCTGCACGGCGCGCAGTCCACGATGACGCAGACCGGCATGGTCATGGGCACGCCGCAGTACCTCTCCCCGGAGCAGGCGCTCGGCAAGGCCGTCGACCACCGCTCCGACCTGTACGCGACGGGCTGCCTGCTCTACGAACTCCTCGCGCTGCGGCCCCCGTTCACCGGCGAGACACCGCTGTCGGTGGTCTACCAGCACGTCCAGGACATGCCGGTGCCGCCGTCCCAGACCTCGGACGGCGTGTCCCCGCCGGAGCTCGACGGCCTCGTCATGCGCTCGCTGGCCAAGGAGCCGGACGACCGCTTCCAGACCGCCGAGGAGATGCGCGGCCTCGTCCAGTACGGGCTGCAGATGCTGTACGACCAGGGCGGCCACACCGGCACCTGGAACACCGGGCCCGTGGCGATGCACGAGGGCCGCAACACCCCGGCGGCGGGCTTCGCCGGCACATCGGCGCTGCCGCACCCCGGCGAGTCCGGCACCACGCAGATCCCGCAGCCGATCCTGCCCACGGGCTACGGCGGCGGGGACGACGGCGGTTTCGAGGGGCACGGCAACAAGGGTGGCGGCCGCGGCAAGCTGTGGATCCTCGCGGTCCTCGCGGTGATCGCCATCGCGGCGGGTGTCGCGCTCGCGCTGAACAACACCGGCAACAAGAAGGACGGGGACACGGGCACGTCGCCGTCACCGTCCACCTCGCAGTCCAGCAAGGACAAGGAGTCCTCCAAGGCTCCGAGCGACGAGCCGAGCGACGACTCCACGGAGTCCGGCACCAGCACGGGCAACAGCTCGGACTACTCGTCGCCGTCCTCCACCCCGACGCAGAGCTACAGCAACGAGCCCTCGACGGACCCCACGACGCCGTCGAGCGAGCCGACGAAGTCGACGGCGACCACTCCGCCGCCGACGGACGACCCGACGCCTTCCGAGGACCCGGTCACGCCGTCGGATCCGGCGGACGGCGGCACGGACCCCGGCGGCACGACGGAGGGAGTGACCGGCGGCTGACGCGTCGGCTCACCGAGCGGAGAAGTGAAAGCGGGGTCCACGCGCGCGTGGGCCCCGTTTTTCGTCTCCGCCGCCTTCGCCCGCTCAGCCGGCGAACGCCTCGCACACCGCCTCGTACTCGCGCGTCCACCACACCACCAGCGCCGACGCCGCGGGGAACTGCGGATCGGCTCGGGTGTCGCCGCGCTCGTAGTGCCAGCGCAGTATCCAGAAGTCGTTGAGGCGCTCCCACCAGACGCGGTGCACGGCCGCCGCGAGTTCGGCGGGTCCCGCGCCCGCGGTGCGCCGGTACGCGCGCGCGTAGGCCCGTACTTTCGCCAGGTCGAGCGTGCCGGCGGGGCGGACGAAGAAGATGACCGCGGCGCGTACCGCCTCCTCGGCGCGGGGCTGCACGCCGAGCCGGTCCCAGTCGACGATCGCGGCCGGCTCGCCATCGCGGTAGAGCAGGTTGAACGGGTGGAAGTCGCCGTGCACCCAGCCCTCCGAGCCGCCCTGCGGGGGCCGACGGTCCACGTGCCGTTCCAGCAGCGCGCGCCGTTCCAGGAGCCGGTGGCGGGCCAGTTCGTCGAAGGCGTCGCAGGGGCGGTGGCGGCGCACCTGGGCCAGCAGGTCGTCGATGAGCGCGAAGGTGTCGGTGGGGTCGGCGCCTTCCGGCGGATGCGCGGGCGCACGCTTCCGCTCGGGCGCGCGCCCCTGCGCCGGCATGACGCGCTCCAGGCTGGCGTGCACGACGCCCAGGAGCGCCCCCAGCCGCGTGCACTGCGCTGCCGTGAGCTGTCCGCCGTGCCGGTGCCGGCCGTCGATCCAGGGGTGCAGGGCGTAGGCGTGGCCCCCGATGACGGCGACTGTGCGCCCGTCGGTGCCGGTCAGCGGTGGCGCGACGGGAACGCCCAGGTCGGCGAGGCGCTGGGTGGCCCGGTGCTGGTGGGCGATGGCGGCGGGGTCGGCGGTCTCGGGGTCGAAGTGGTGCTTGAGGAAGTACCGGCCGCGGGTCGTGGCGACCCGGTAGCCGCGGTTCAGCAGCCCCTGGTCGACGGGTTCACAGGTCAGCGCGGACCCGGCGGCGTACTGCTTGAGAAGGGCGCCCAGCGGAGGCGTGTGGGTCGCAGGGGGTGGTACGAGGCGCACAGGGAGTCGTACGCGGAGTGCGGGAGGTGGTACATGGGGCACGGGCGGTGGTACAGATGAGCGCGGCACGCGCCAGATGGTAGGGCACCCCACTCCCGCCGGATTACGGGCTGTGAGTGACCGGGTACTCAAGGGCGCCGTCGGTGGAGTGCACGGTGGCGAGCTCCGGCTCGATGCGCAGATAGACCGGGTCGTAGGACTCGCCGTCCACGACGCGCGGAGCGGGGCCGAAACGGGCGAGCTCCTCGGCGGACGGCTCGACGCTGTCGCACCGGCCCACGACCTGGACGATCCACAGCCCTTCGCCGGGCCGGGCGGAACTCAGGTTGTCGGAGCCGTAGGCGACGACGCTGCCGACGCACGCCTGGTGGTAGCCCAGACCCCGGTGCATGCGCAGCAGGATGCCGCCGTCCACGGCGATGTGGCGGGCGAACGCGAGGAAGGGCAGCGCGCGCATGCTGGTGGCCACCCGCCCGTGGTCGGTGCGCCTGAGCAGTTCCGCGGCGAGCTGTTCGTCGGTGGGCATGCGACCAATCTGCGCCACCGGGACCGGGCGAAAAAGAGGAACTTGCCCCCGAAAGGGAGGCCTTAAGTCCCGAGTAATTCACGACGCCCGAATGAGCCGACGCACGAAACGACGCATGAGGCGGCGAACGAGACGGCGAGCGACCAGAAGGGCAAGAAGAACGAACAGAAGGACGAGACGGCGAACGAGAAGCAGAACGAGCCGGCGAATGAACCGACGGCTCCGATCAGCGACGCTCCTTCTCCGCCTGCCGACGGGCCACATACGCAGCCGCCTGGGAACGGCGCTCCATCCCCAGTTTGGAAAGCAGACTCGATACATAATTCTTGATCGTTTTCTCGGCCAGGTGCAGCCGCTCGCCGATCACGCGGTTGGTGAGCCCCTCGCCTATCAGGTCGAGGATCCTGCGCTCCTGATCGGTGAGGTGCGAGAGCCCGTCGTCTTCCTTGGAGCGGCCGCCGTCACGCAGCCGCTCCAGAACGCGAGCGGTGGCCACCGGATCGAGCAGGGACCTCCCGGCGGCGACGTCCCGGACCGCCGAGAGCAGTTCGGCGCCGCGGATGGCCTTCAGGACGTAGCCCGAGGCGCCCGCCATGATCGCGTCGAAGAGAGCCTCGTCGTCGGCGAACGAGGTCAGCATCAGGCACTTGACGCTCTCGTCCCGGGAGCGGATCTCGCGGCACACCTCGACGCCGCTGCCGTCCGGGAGCCGTACGTCCAGCACCGCCACGTCCGGGCGGGTGGCCGGAATTCGCGCCAGCGCGTCGGCCGCCGTACCGGCCTCTCCGACCACCTCGATGTCGTCCTCCACCGAGAGCAGCTCATGGACGCCGCGCCGGACGACCTCATGGTCGTCGAGGAGAAATACAGTGATTTTTCCGTCTTCGCGCACGGGGTCAGTCTCACACAGTGGTCGAAACCCCGCCCCAGGGGAACTCTTCCAATGCCCGGGGTGGCCGGGATAACGTGCCGGTGTTCCGGCCCCCTGCAAGGCTGTAACCAGTGCTGTGACCAGCAACTGTTCCCGACCGGCGCAAGATACTTGGAAACCCTAGTAAAAGTACTTGGAAATCCAAGCAAAAACGCAGGTCAGGAGGGGTTTCACAGAATTGTGGAGCACTGGGTAACGTGAAGGTTGCAGGGCGCTCGCCGGGGCACCTGTCACGCCTGTTCCCGGCCGAGTGCACCCACCCCGTGCACGGATATCGGAAGCAGGCGAGCCGCACTGGCCCACCGGCAACCCCGGGGACCGGACCGACGGAGGAGCACACGTGACCGTGGAGAGCACTGCCGCGCGCAAGCCGCGACGCAGCGCCGGTACGAAGAGCGCCGCAGGCGCCGCTGCCAAGCGCGCCGCCGCCAAGAAGTCGCCGAGCACACCGGGCTCCGAGCCCGAACTCGTACAACTGCTGACCCCGGAAGGCACCCGGGTCGAGGACGCCACGTACGACCCGTACGTCGCCGACATCACCCCCGACGAGCTGCGCGGTCTGTACCGGGACATGGTCCTGACCCGCCGCTTCGACGCCGAGGCCACCTCCCTGCAGCGCCAGGGCGAGCTGGGCCTGTGGGCGTCGCTGCTCGGCCAGGAGGCCGCCCAGATCGGCTCCGGCCGCGCCACCCGCGAGGACGACTACGTCTTCCCGACCTACCGCGAGCACGGCGTCGCCTGGTGCCGCGGGGTCGACCCGACCAACCTGCTCGGCATGTTCCGCGGCGTGAACAACGGCGGCTGGGACCCCAACAGCAACAACTTCCACCTCTACACGATCGTCATCGGCTCGCAGACGCTGCACGCCACCGGCTATGCCATGGGCATCGCCAAGGACGGCGCGGACTCGGCCGTGATCGCGTACTTCGGGGACGGCGCCTCCAGCCAGGGCGACGTCGCCGAATCGTTCACCTTCTCCGCGGTCTACAACGCCCCCGTGGTGTTCTTCTGCCAGAACAACCAGTGGGCCATCTCCGAGCCGACCGAGAAGCAGACCCGCGTCCCGCTCTACCAGCGCGCGCAGGGCTTCGGCTTCCCGGGCGTCCGCGTCGACGGCAACGACGTCCTCGCCTGCCTCGCCGTCACCAAGTGGGCCCTTGAGCGCGCCCGCCGCGGCGAGGGCCCCACCCTCGTGGAGGCGTACACCTACCGCATGGGCGCGCACACCACCTCCGACGACCCGAGCAAGTACCGGGCCGACGAGGAGCGCGAGGCGTGGGAGGCGAAGGACCCGATCCTGCGTCTGCGCACCTATCTCGAGGCCGCAAACCACGCGGACGAGGGATATTTCGCGGAACTCGAAGCCGAGAGCGAGGCGTTGGGCAAACGAGTGCGTGAAGTGGTGCGTGCCATGCCGGACCCGGACCACTTCGCCATCTTCGAGAACGCGTACGCGGACGGGCACGCGCTCGTCGACGAGGAGCGCGCCCAGTTCGCCGCCTACCAGGCGTCGTTCGCAGCCGAAGAGGAGGGCAAGTAGCGATGGCAGCAGAAAAGATGGCGCTGGCCAAGGCGATCAACGAGTCGCTGCGCACGGCCCTCGACACCGACCCCAAGGTCCTGATCATGGGCGAGGACGTCGGCAAGCTCGGCGGCGTCTTCCGCGTCACCGACGGCCTCCAGAAGGACTTCGGCGAGGACCGGGTCATCGACACCCCGCTCGCCGAGTCGGGCATCGTCGGCACCGCGATCGGCCTCGCCCTGCGCGGCTACCGCCCGGTGGTGGAGATCCAGTTCGACGGCTTCGTCTTCCCGGCCTACGACCAGATCGTCACGCAGCTCGCGAAGATGCACGCGCGGGCGCTCGGCAAGATCAAGCTCCCCGTCGTCATCCGCATTCCGTACGGCGGCGGCATCGGCGCCGTCGAGCACCACTCCGAGTCGCCCGAGGCGCTCTTCGCGCACGTGGCGGGCCTCAAGGTGGTCTCCCCCTCGAACGCCTCCGACGCGTACTGGATGATGCAGCAGGCCATCCAGAGCGACGACCCGGTGATCTTCTTCGAGCCGAAGCGGCGCTACTGGGACAAGGCCGAGGTCAACACGGAGGCGATCCCCGGCCCGCTGCACACCGCGCGCGTGGTCCGCGAGGGCTCCGACCTGACGCTCGCCGCGTACGGCCCGATGGTGAAGGTCTGCCTGGAGGCCGCCGCCGCCGCCCAGGAGGAGGGCAAGTCGCTGGAGGTCCTGGATCTGCGCTCGATGTCCCCCATCGACTTCGACTCCGTCCAGGCCTCGGTCGAGAAGACCCGCCGGCTGGTCGTGGTGCACGAGGCCCCGGTCTTCCTGGGTACGGGCGCGGAGATCGCCGCCCGCATCACGGAGCGGTGCTTCTACCACCTGGAGGCGCCCGTACTGCGGGTCGGCGGCTATCACGCCCCGTATCCGCCGGCGCGCCTGGAGGACGAGTATCTTCCGGGCCTGGACCGGGTGCTCGACGCCGTCGACCGCTCGCTTGCGTACTGAGGAGAGGGTCGTGACGACGATGACTGAGAACGCGTCGGGGCTCCGCGAGTTCAAGATGCCCGACGTGGGCGAGGGACTCACCGAGGCGGAGATCCTCAAGTGGTACGTCCAGCCCGGTGACACCGTCACGGACGGGCAGGTGGTGTGCGAGGTCGAGACGGCCAAGGCCGCCGTCGAGCTGCCCATCCCGTACAACGGGGTCGTCCACGAGCTGCGCTTCCCCGAGGGCACCACGGTCGACGTGGGCACGTCGATCATCGCGGTGAACGTGGGCGGGGGTGCGGTGGCGCCTGCCGCCGACGCTCCCGCTCAAGAGGCTCCGGTCCAGGAGACGCCCGCCGAAGAGGCCAAGCCCCAGGGCCGCACACCGGTGCTCGTGGGCTACGGGGTCGCCGAGTCCTCCACGAAGCGCCGCCCCCGCAAGGGAGCCGAGGTCCCGGCCCGGAAGCCGGAGCCCGAGGCCCCGGCGGGCACGTACTACGCGGCGAGCGCGATCCAGGCCGAGATGAACGGGCACTCCGCGCCCGCCGCCTCCCGCCCCCTCGCCAAGCCGCCGGTGCGCAAGCTGGCGAAGGACCTCGGGGTCGACCTCGCCACGGTCACGCCGTCCGGGCCGGACGGCATCATCACGCGCGAGGACGTGCACGCGGCGGTGGCGCCCCCGGCGCCGCAGCCGACGGTCGTGCAGACCCCGGCGGCTCCCGCCCCGGCACCCGCGCCCGTCAGCACGTACGACGGCGCCCGTGAGACCCGTGTCCCGGTCAAGGGTGTCCGCAAGATGACCGCCCAGGCGATGGTCGGCTCGGCGTTCACCGCGCCGCACGTCACGGAGTTCGTGACGATCGACGTGACGCGCACGATGAAGCTCGTCGAGGAGCTGAGGCAGGACAAGGAGATGCAGGGGCTGCGGGTGAACCCGCTGCTGCTCATCGCCAAGGCCCTGCTGGTCGCGATCAAGCGCAACCCCGACGTCAACGCGTCGTGGGACGAGGCCAACCAGGAGATCGTGCTCAAGCACTACGTGAACCTGGGCATCGCCGCGGCCACCCCGCGCGGCCTGATCGTCCCGAACATCAAGGACGCCCACGACAAGACGCTGCCGCAGCTGGCGCAGGCGCTCGGCGAGCTGGTGTCGACGGCCCGCGAGGGGAAGACCTCCCCGGCGGCGATGCAGGGCGGCACGGTCACGATCACCAACGTCGGCGTCTTCGGCGTGGACACGGGCACGCCGATCCTCAACCCCGGCGAGTCCGCGATCCTCGCGGTCGGTGCGATCAAGCTCCAGCCGTGGGTCCACAAGGGCAAGGTCAAGCCGCGCCAGGTGACGACACTGGCGCTGAGCTTCGACCACCGCCTGGTCGACGGCGAGCTGGGTTCCAAGGTCCTCGCCGACGTGGCGGCGATCCTGGAGCAGCCCAAGCGGCTGATCACCTGGGCCTGATCGGCCACGCGCAGCGGCGTATGGGTGGGGGCCGGCACTTTTCGTGCCGGGCCCCACCCATACGTACTGCCGCTACAGGCCTACAAGTCAGACCCGAGTCAGGCCTACGAGTCAGGCCTACAAGTAGGGCCCACCCGAGCGGCCACCCGCGCGCGGGTCGTCGCCATGCTCGTCGCCGACACCCGGCGGCAGGGCGCGGCGCATCTGCTCCAACTGGGCCCGGGCCGCCATCTGCTGGGCGAACAGGGTCGTCTGGATCCCGTGGAAGAGTCCCTCCAGCCAGCCCACCAACTGGGCCTGCGCGATGCGCAGTTCCGCGTCACTGGGGATTTGCTCGTCCGTGAAGGGCAGGGAGAGCCGCTCCAGCTCCTCGACGAGATCGGGGGCCAGGCCGTCCTCCAGCTCCTTCACCGAGCTGGCGTGGATCTCCTTGAGCCGGACCCGGCTCGCCTCGTCCAGAGGAGCCACACGGACCTCCTCCAGCAACTGCTTGATCATGCTTCCGATCCGCATGACCTTCGCCGGCTGCTCCACCATCTCCGTCACCGGAACCTCGCGGGAGTCCTCGTCGCCTCCGCCACCGATGGCCATTCCGTCCTGGCCCACGACCAGAATCTGGGGGTTCTCCGGCGACCGTTCGTTCCTCGGCATCTCCATGCAGCCATTCTCTCGCACGCGTAGTCCACACCACGGTGGTGCCCCCTCCGGAGCCTGATCCACCGTTTACGACGCGGCTGCTTGCGTCCGTACGGCCTCACGGCCGGCCCCCGACCGGCGGCGGCTCGGTCGCGGCGGCCCGGGCGAGCCGCAGCAGCCGCGCCTCGCAGTGGTCGAGCCAGCGGACCTCGGCCTCCGCACGGAAGATCAGCCGCTCGACGACGAGCAGAGCGGCCACCTCGTCACGGTGCCGCGGCGCCGGGGCCAGCGCGCGGGCCCGCAGCCGGGCGTACGTCCGCATCGCCTCCGTCAGATGGTGGCGCTGGACCTCCACCACTTCGCGGACGTCGACGCCGGGCGCCCCGACCGCCATCGCCAGCTTGATGGCCAGTTCGTCGCGCGGCGGGCTCGTGCGCTCCACGGGCCGCGCGAACCAGGCCCGCAGCTCGGTGCGGCCGGCCTCGGTCAGCGCGTACAGGACGTGTCCCGCCCGGTCCGCGCCCTGCTGGGCGATCAGGCCGTCCCGTTCCAGACGGCCGAGCGTCGTGTAGACCTGGCCGACGTTCAGCGGCCAGGTGGATCCGGTGCGCGACTCGAACTCGTTCCGCAGCCGCGCACCGTAGCGGGGGCCGCGCTCCAGGAGCGTCAGCAGACCGTGGCGTATCGACATACCCGGTATCTCTAGCGGGCGGCCCGGGGCACGCCAAGGGGCGCCGGGGGGAAGCTGCCGAGATGCCGGAGGCGGGGGGCCGTGTGAGGCTGGTCCCGCCGATCTCGGTGATCTCGGCGAACCGTCCGATGTCGGCACACCGTCCTCGCGCACCCGTCCTCGCGCATCCGCCTTCTCGCATCCGCACCGGGAGGGGGTCACCGGCGTGACTCCATGGCTTCGCACCCTGCGCGTGACCGGGCTGCTGCTGGTCCTGGCCACCGGCGCCGTCCCCACCGCGTACGCCCCGTACACCGCGCACGCCGCCGCGCCCGCCCCCGCCCCCACCGCCTCCCGGGCCGGAAGCCTCCCGGGAGAGGGCCGCGAACGGCCCGGCCGCGAGGACCCGGTGGCGCGGGACGAGGACGGGGTGGACGAGGACGGGGTGGACGAGGACGACGACGGGGTCGCGGACCAGGAGGACCAGGAGACCGGCCAGGAGGCCAGCCCGGAGGCCACTGTCACGCCCGTGCCGTCGCAGAACGCCGCGATCCCCGTCCGGCGGAGCGTCGTGCCGCCCGTGCCCGCCGAGGAACCCGTCCTGCGGATCGTGTCCCTCGGCAGCGGGCTGATCCTCGTCGGCCTGGGCCTCGGGCTGGCCTTCGTGGCGCTGCGCGTGCGGCGCGGCTGAGGCGGTCCGCCGCGCTACGGCGCGACGAGCAGCACCTTCCCGATGTTGCCGCTCTCCTCCAGCACCCGGTGGGCCGCCGCCGCGTCGCTCATCGGCAGCTCGCGGTCGACGACCGGCCGTACGCGACCGGCCGCGATCAGCGGCCACACGTGCTCGCGTACGGCCGCCACGATGGCCGTCTTCTCGCCGAGCGGCCGGGCGCGCAGCGAGGTCGCGCTGATCGCGGCGCGCTTGCCCAGGAGCGTCGCGATGTTCAGCTCGCCCTTGATGCCGCCCTGCATGCCGATGATCGCGAGGCGTCCGTTGACCGCGAGGGCCCGCACGTTGCGGTCCAGGTACTTGGCGCCCATGTTGTCGAGGATGACGTCCGCGCCCGCGCCGTCCGTGACCCGCTCGATCTCCTCGACGAAGTCCTGCTCGCGGTAGTTGATCAGGATGTCCGCGCCGAGCTCGGAGCAGAAGTCGAGCTTCTCCTTGGTGCCCGCCGTGACGGCGACCTTCGCACCGACGGCCTTGGCGAGCTGGATCGCCATGGTGCCGATGCCACTGGAGCCGCCGTGCACGAGGAGGGTCTCGCCGGGGTGCAGATGGCTGACCATGAACACGTTCGACCACACGGTGCACGTCACCTCGGGCAGCGCCGCCGCCTGCCTGAGGTCGAGGCCCTCGGGCACGGGCAGCAGCTGCCCGGCCGGGACGGCGACCTTCTCGGCGTATCCGCCGCCCGCGAGCAGCGCGCACACCTCGTCGCCGACGGACCAGCCGGTGACGTTCGCACCGAGCGCGGTGATACGGCCCGAGCACTCGAGACCGGGGTACGGGGAGGCGCCGGGGGGCGGGTTGTAGAAGCCCTGCCGCTGCAGCAGGTCGGCGCGGTTGACGGCGCTGGCCACCACCTCGACCAGGACCTCGCCCTCGCCGGGCACAGGGTCCGGGACCTCGTCCCACACCAGCGCCTCGGGCCCACCAGGTTCAGGAATCGTGATCGCGTACATGAGGGGGACGCTACTCCTCGCGGTAATTCGGATGCGGGCGCCCTTCGGGCCGAGGCACGGTGGAGTACGGCGGCCGCGCGCGTCCTTGCGATTCCCCGGGCCGCGAGCGATGAGTTCACGCCTCGGCGGCGGTCTTCCCTCTGGTAGCCGCGTCCACGGATTCCGCAGCCGAGCACACCGAGAACACCGAGTCCGTGGACGACACCGAGTACGCGCACGACGCGGAAGGACCCACGACATGAGCGCACAGACGTCCGGCCCGGCGATCGAGACCGCGGGGCTGGTGAAGACGTTCGGCGAGACCCGGGCCGTCGACGGCGTCGACCTCTCCGTACCCGCCGGCATGGTCTACGGGGTCCTCGGTCCCAACGGCGCGGGCAAGACCACCACCGTCAAGATGCTGGCCACGCTGTTGCGCCCGGACGGCGGCCAGGCACACGTCTTCGGCCGTGACGTCGTACGGGAGGCCGACCATGTGCGCGGCCGGGTCAGCCTCACCGGGCAGTACGCGTCCGTCGACGAGGACCTGACCGGCACCGAGAACCTGGTGCTGCTCGGCAGGCTCCTCGGGTACGGCAAGCGGGCCGCACAGCTGCGTTCGGCCCAGCTGCTGGAGGCGTTCGGGCTGGCCGAGGCCGCGGGGAAGCAGATCAAGCACTACTCGGGCGGTATGCGGCGCCGTATCGACATCGCCGCGTCCATCCTCAACACGCCCGACCTGCTCTTCCTCGACGAGCCGACGACCGGTCTCGACCCGCGCAGCCGCAACCAGGTGTGGGACATCGTGCGCGCGGTGGTCGCCCAGGGCACGACCGTGCTGCTCACCACGCAGTACCTGGACGAGGCCGACCAGCTGGCGTCCCGGATCGCCGTCATCGACAAGGGCCGGGTGATCGCGGAGGGCACCAAGGGCGAGCTGAAGGCGTCCGTCGGCGCCGGTTCCGTCCATCTGCGGCTGCGCGACCCGGCCCAGCGCCCCGAGGCCGAGCAGGTGCTGCGGCTGGCCCTGGACGCCGAGGTGCAGCTGGAGCCCGATCCGGTGGCCCTGACGGCCCGCGTCGGCACGGGCGGGACCAACGGCCAGGGGGCGGTGGAGCAGGCCGCGCGGGCGCTCGCCGAACTGGCCCGCACCGGCGTCGTCGTCGACAACTTCTCGCTGGGCCAGCCCAGCCTGGACGAGGTCTTCCTCGCCCTCACCGGCCATCACACCGAACCCGTCAAGGACGAGGAGGCGGCGGCATGAGCACCGCGACGACCACCGAGAGCCAGGACCTCGCCCCCGTCAGCGCCGAGTCGCTGGCCACGCTGCTCCTGTCCAAGGAACGGCCGCCGCGGCCCAGCGCCCTGTCGACGTCGCTGACCTTCGGCTGGCGGGCGATCCTCAAGATCAAGCACGTACCGGAACAGCTCTTCGACGTCACCGCCTTCCCGATCATGATGGTGCTGATGTACACGTACCTGTTCGGCGGTGCGCTGGCCGGTTCGCCGAAGGAGTACATCCAGTTCCTGCTGCCGGGCATCCTCGTGCTGTCGGTCGTGATGATCACGATGTACACGGGCGTCTCGGTCAACACCGACATCGAGAAGGGTGTCTTCGACCGCTTCCGTACGCTGCCGATCTGGCGGCCGTCGACGATGGTCGGCTATCTCCTCGGCGACGCCCTGCGCTACACGATGGCGTCCGTGGTCATGCTCACCGTCGGAATCATCCTGGGCTACCGCCCCGACGGCGGAGTCCTCGGCGTACTCGCCGGAATCGCGGTGCTGCTGGTCTTCTCGTTCGCGTTCTCGTGGATCTGGACCATGTTCGGCCTGCTGCTGCGCACCGAGAAGTCAGTGATGGGGGTCAGCATGATGGTCATCTTCCCGCTCACGTTCCTGTCCAACGTGTTCGTCGAACCGAAGACCATGCCGGGCTGGCTGCAGGCCTTCGTCAACAACAGCCCGATCACCCATCTGTCGTCCGCCGTGCGCGGCCTGATGGGCGGCGACTGGCCGGGCGCCGAGGTCGCCTGGTCACTGGGCTGGTCCGCGCTGTTCCTGGCGGTCTTCGGCCCGGTCACCATGCGGCTCTACAACCGCAAGTAGCCCGCTCGCCTGCCGCTGCTCCGGTTCAGTCCCGGGGCAGCGGCCGGGTGTCGGGCGCCGTCTGTTTGGCCGCGGTCACCCGCACGATCGTGATCAGCCGGTCCGTCAGCTCCAGGGTCCCGAGGTCCGGATCGTCGTATCCGAGCACCCGATGCCCTCGTACGACGCTCACCACCAGGTCCTCGGTGTCCCGCACCCCGCGCCCCACCTCGGCCTTGGTGACCGGCCTCTCGGTGATGTCCAGGCCGCTGCCCTGCTGGATGAGGTCCTCCATGACCATGCCCGCGCTGGGGCTGAGCACGGAGAGGCCGAGCAGCCGTCCGGCCGCGCTGGCGCTGGTGATCACGGCGTCGGCGCCGGACTGCCGCAGCAGCGGCGCGTTCTCCTCCTCGCGCACGGCCGCGACGATCTTCGCCGTTCGGTTGAGCTGCCGCGCGGTCAGGGTGACCAGCACCGCGGTGTCGTCGCGCTGCGTCGCGATGATGATCTGCCGCGCGTTGCGCACCTCGGCCCGTGCCAGCACATCACTGCGGGTCGCGTCCCCGACGACCCCGGCATACCCCTCGGCGGTCGCCGCCTCGACCACCTTCGCGTCGGGGTCGACCACGATGACCTGGTCCTTCCTCAGCGGCGCCGCTGAGGCCGCACAGACGGTCTCGATGGCCGAACGCCCCTTGGTCCCGAAGCCGATGACAATGGTGTGATCGCGCAAGGCCGCCCTCCAGCGGTTCAGACGCCACTCCTCCCGGGTGCGTTCGGTGAGGACCTCCAGCGTGGTGCCGACCAGGATGATCAGGAACAGCACGCGCAGCGGTGTGATGACGAAGATGTTGGTGATCCGGGCCGCGTCGCTGACCGGTGTGACGTCGCCGTATCCCGTGGTGGAGAGGGTGACCGTCGCGTAGTAGAGGGCGTCGAGCAGGTCGACGGCGCCGTCGGAGTTGTCGTTGTAGCCGTCCCCGTCGAGCCAGACGATGAACGCGGTCGCGACCAGCACCAGCAGGGCCATGGCCAACCGCCTGCCGACCTGCAGGAGCGGACGGGCGACCACCTTTCTCGGGAGCGTCACATGGTGGATCACGAGACGCTCGTCCGGCTGACGCGCGATCGCGTCACGGCCCGGAAGTTTCACGTGAAACACTCCCCGATGCCGGCCATCGCCCAGGGCAGATCGAGCAGTTCGAGCTCCTGACCCGGACGGGCGCCGCCCGGCGGTACGACCGCAAGGGCGTCCGCCGCGGCGATACCGCGCAGCATGGCCGGGCCGTTGAAGTGCAGCGGCACCGCCTCGTCGGCGCGCAGCACCACGGGGATGAGCCGGGTGTCGTACGGATGCCCGTGCACCTCGTCCTTGAGAGGCAGCGTGTACGGTTCCGGGGCCGCGCGCCCCGCCAGGGTGCGCAGGAGGGGCTCGGCGAGCGTGAGCAGCCCGGAGACGGCGGCCAGCGGGTTGCCGGGCAGGCCGACGAGATGCTGATCGTCCCTCGTGCGGGCCAGGAGCATGGGGTGGCCGGGGCGCACCTTGACGCCGTCCACGAGGAGTTCGGCGCCGATGCGGCGCAGGGTGGGGTGGACGTGGTCGACGGGGCCGGCGGCGGTGCCTCCGGTCGTGACGATCAGATCCGCGCCGGAGCCGGTGATCGCCCGGTGCAGTGCCTCGGCGTCGTCGCCCAGCCTGCGCACGGCGACGACCTCGGCGCCGAGCGCCCGCAGCCAGGGTGGCAGCATGGGGCCGAGCGCGTCCCGGATGAGCCCGTCGTGAGGCAGTCCGGCGGTCAGCAACTCGTCGCCCAGTACGAGGACTTCGGCGCGCGGGCGCGGCACGGCGGAGACGGTGTCGTACCCGGCTGCCGCGGCGAGCCCGAGCACCGCCGGTGTGACCACCGTGGCGGTGGGCAGCAGGCGGTCGCCGCTGCGGCACTCCTGGCCGCGCGGCCGGATGTCCTGCCCGTGGGCCGGTTCCCGGGTGGCGTGCAGCCGGCCTCTGCCGTCCGTCTGTCCGTGCTCGCTGCGCAGCACGGACGTGGTGTCCTGCGGGATGCGTGCGCCGGTCGCGATCGGCATCGCCTCGCCGTCGGTGAGCGGCTGCGGCTGCGCGTGGCCGGCGAGCGCCCCCTCCTCCCGTACGTCCCAGGGGCCGGGCCCGGCGACCGCCCAGCCGTCCATGGCGGAGGTGTCGAAGGAGGGGAGGTCGGTGAGCGCGGTGAGGGGAGCGGCGAGGACGAGGCCGAGGGCGGCGTCCAGGGGCACGGAGACGGGGGCCCGGCGCGGTACGGAGCGGGCGGCCCGCTCGGCGGTGACGCGGGCCTCGGGCCACGGGGTGGCTTTGTGATGGGCACCACCCTTGCCGGGGTGGGCGCCCTGAGAGGAGGGGGCGGGGATGTCGGCGCCGGGGGTGCGAAGGGGGTCGCGTGGGCCCGCCTCCCTCACCAGGGCGAGGGCCTCCTCCACGTCGAGGTCCTGTGCGTCCTGCGCGTCGTGCCGCGGGCCGGGCCCCGGCTCCCGCGGCCCGCGGTCGCCCGTGTCCTTCACCAAGGCGAGGGCCTCCTCCACGTCGAGTTCGTCGGCGTCGCGGCCGGCCCGGGCACGCGGCGCGGTCATCCGGCGCCGGGCCGATCGCCGGGACCGGTTCCGGCCTCGGTGCCGGGCTCGGTCTCCGTCACGGGGCCGGGCTTGGCGTCGCTCACCGAGCCGGGCTTGGCGTCGGGAGCGTCCTCGTCGGCCCAGCGCAGCGCCAGCGCCGCGGCCTTGCGGGCGGCCTCGGCCACGGCTTCGGGTCCTCCGCGCGCCTGCGCCGCCGCGTACCCCACGAGGAACGTGGTCAGCGGCGCCGCGGGCCGCGCCACACCGTGCGCGGCATCACGGGCCAGATCGAGCAGGACGCCGGTGTCGACGTCCAGATCGATGCCCAGTTCGTCCTTGACTGCGGAAATCCATTCATCCAACACGTGCCCATGCTCCCTGATACGTGCCCGGGCGACAGCGATGTCGTCCCAGGTGTCGCAGTCGAAGGACGCGACCGGGTCGGAGATACGAGTGAGATCGAGCGCCCCGGTGAGCCGCCGAAGCGGCAGCCCGTCCAGACCGCCGTACTCGGCTACGAGCACCGCCAGTTCACGCCGCAGCGAGGCGACACGGTAGGCGGCCACGAGGGGTTGGTCCCGCCCGTCGGGGTCGGTGAGCATGACGCCGTCGGGGCGGGTGAGCGCGGCGCCTTCGGGGTCGGGCGAGTTGCGGGTGGGGTCGACGGACGCGACGTCCGGGCGGGGCGATTCGCCGTCAGGGCCGACGGGAGCCCCCTCGAGAGCGTCCCTCTCGAGCGAAGCCGTGCGCGGGCGCGGTGCGCCGGAGCCTTGCGCTGCCACCGGCGAGTCGTTCGGCCGGCTCCCGGGGCCAAGGAGGCCCTCCCCGGAGGTGTCCGCCCGAAGCCCCGCCACCAGGCGCCGGACCGTCGTCCCGGCCAGGAACGGCAGGTCGGCGGAGAGTACGACGACGTACTGCGCCGAGGTGTGCCGCAGGCCGGCGGCGAGAGCGGCGAGGGGGCCGCCGCCGGGTGGGTCCTCGCGGGCCCAGGTCACGGAGCGGGCGGTCGGTCTGGGCTCGGCCACGACGACCGTGACGGCGGCACCCGAGCACGCGGCCAGTACCCGGTCGAGCAACGGACGACCACCCACGCGCACGCCGGGCTTGTCGGCTCCGCCGAGCCGCCGGGCAGCGCCTCCGGCGAGCACGACGGCGTCGTAGTCGGCGGCGCCCGGGGGCTCGTACGCGTTCATCCCCCGAGTATGAGCGCCTGAAGGATCATGTCCACCCCCGTGCACAGCATGTGGACGGGGGCTCGCGGCGACTACAGCGTGCGCAGCAGCACCGCCGGCTGTTCCACGCAGTCCGCGACATAGCGCAGGAAACCGCCTGCCGTGCCGCCGTCGCACACCCGGTGGTCGAAGGTGAGCGAGAGCTGGACGACCTGGCGCACCGCCAGCTCACCCTGGTGCACCCACGGCTTGGGCACGATCCTGCCGACGCCCAGCATGGCGGCCTCGGGGTGGTTGATGATCGGCGTGGAGCCGTCGACGCCGAACACCCCGTAGTTGTTCAACGTGAAGGTGCCGCCCGTGAGTTCCCCGGGCGTCAGCTTCCCGGCGCGCGCCGCCTCGGTGAGCCTGGCGAACTCCCCGCTCAGCGACTCGGCACTGCGCGCGTGCGCGTCCCGTACCACGGGGACGACGAGCCCCCGCTCCGTCTGCGCGGCGAAACCCAGGTGCACCCGGTCGAGCCGTACGACCTCGCGGGCTTCCATGTCGACCGTCGAGTTGAGCTCGGGGAAGCGGAGCAGCGCGGCGGTGGTGATGCGGGCGAGCAGCGCCAGCAGCGAGATCTTCGGGCCACCCGCGGCGTTCATGGCCACGCGCGCGTGCATGAGTTCCGTCGCGTCGGCGTCCACCCAGCAGGTGGCGTCGGGGATCTCCCGGCGGCTGCGGGAGAGCTTGTCGGCGACGGCTCCCCGCACCCCGCGCAGCGGGACACGAACGCCCTCGCCCCGGCCGGCGGGAACGGCGGCGGGCGCGGGCAGCGCCTGCACGGACTGCGCGTGCACGGACTCCGCCGGTGCGGCCGGTGCGTGCATCGGCGCGGCCTGTGGTCCCGCGTGGACCGACCGTCCCTGCGTGGCCGCCGCCCGCAGCGCGTACTCGACGTCCGCCCGCAGGATCAGTCCCTCGGGCCCCGATCCCTCAAGCTCCCGCAGGTCCACCCCGTTTTCCCGGGCGAGCCGACGCACGAGCGGGGAGATCACCGCCACGGGCCCCTCCGGCCGCTCCACCGGGGCGGCGGGGGCCGGGTCGGGCACTGCCCGCTCGGCTGGACGTACCGAAGCCGTGTGCTGGGGCCGCACCCTCCTGCGCCGCGCGGGCGCCGCCCCCGTGCCGTATCCCACCAGCACGTTGCCGGAGGTCTCGCCGCTCTCCGCGGACACCGCACCCGAGAGCGCCTCGGTGGGCGCACCCACCGCGACCGTGAGCAGCGGTGATCCCACGGGCAGTTCCGTGCCCTCCTCGCCGAAGCGGGCGGTGACCACACCGCCGTAGGGGCACGGCACCTCGACCATCGCCTTGGCCGTCTCGACCTCGACGACGGGCTGGTCGACCGCGACGACGTCCCCGATCTCCACCAGCCAGCGGACGATCTCCGCCTCGGTGAGGCCCTCGCCGAGGTCGGGGAGCTTGAACTCCAGCACCTGCGCCATCAGTTGTCCGCCTCCCACTGCAGACGCCCCACGGCGTCCAGAATCCGGTCGACGCCGGGCAGGTGGTGCCGCTCCAGCATCGGCGGCGGGTACGGGATGTCGAACCCGGCCACACGCAGCACCGGCGCCTCCAGATGATGGAAGCAGCGCTCCGTGATCCGGGACGCTATCTCCCCGCCCGGTCCGCCGTACCCACCCGACTCGTGCACGACGACCGCGCGTCCGGTCCGTCGTACGGACGCGGCGACCGTCTCGTCGTCGAACGGCACCAGGGAGCGCACGTCGACGACTTCGAGGTCCCAGCCCTCCGCCCGCGCCGCCTCGGCGGCTTCGAGGCAGACCGGCACCGACGGCCCGTACGTGATGAGCGTGGCGCTCCGGCCCGAGCGCCGCACCACCGCGCGGCCTATCGGCTCAACGGCCGGCGGCTCCTCCGAGTTCCAGGAGTCCTTCGACCAGTACAGCCGCTTGGGCTCCAGGACGACGACCGGGTCGTCGGAGGCGATGGCCGCGCGCAGCAGCCCGTAGGCGTCGGCGACCGTGGCGGGTGTGACGACATGGAGCCCCGGAGTCGCCATGTAGTACGCCTCGGAGGAGTCGCTGTGGTGCTCGACTCCGCCGATGCCGCCGCCGTAGGGCACACGGATGGTGATCGGCAGAGGCATCGCGCCGCGGGTGCGGTTGCGCATGCGGGCGACGTGCGAGATGAGCTGCTCGAACGCCGGGTAGGCGAACGCGTCGAACTGCATCTCGACGACCGGCCGCAGCCCGTACATCGCCATGCCGACGGCCGCGCCGAGGATGCCCGCCTCGGCGAGCGGGGTGTCGGTGCAGCGGTCCTCGCCGAACTCCTTGGCGAGCCCGTCGGTGACCCGGAAGACGCCGCCGAGGGTGCCGACGTCCTCGCCCATGACGTGGACCGTCGGGTCCTCGGCCATGGCGTCGCGCAGCGCGCGCCCGAGGGCCTGCGCCATGGTGGCCGGTTTGAGGGCAACGGTGGTCATCGCCCGGCTCCTTCCGGCCCGTGCGCGTGCGTGTGCCCGTGCTCGTGCGATCCGTCCGCCTCGGCGTCGAGCTCGGCCCGCAGCAGGGCCTCCTGCTCGCGCAGTTGCGGTGTGGGCTCGGCATACACATGGGCGAACAGATCCATGGGGTCGAGCACCGGGTCCTGGTTCATGCGCTCACGCAGGTCCGCGGCCATCGCCTCGGCGGCGTCGCGTGCGGTGCGCATGCCCTCCTCGTCGAGCAGACCTCGCTCGGTCAGCTCGTGCTCGAGGAGAGCGATCGGGTCGTGCCCGCGCCAGGTCTCGACCTCGGTGTCGCCGCGGTAGCGGGTCGCGTCGTCGGCGTTGGTGTGGGCGTCGATGCGGTAGGTCACCGCCTCCACGAGCGTCGGACCGCCACCCGCACGTGCGTGGGCGACGGCTTCGCTCAGCACCTGGTGCACGGCGGCCGCGTCGTTGCCGTCGACCAGGCGGCCCGGCATGCCGTAACCGACGGCCTTGTGGGCCAGCGACGGCGCCGCGGTCTGCTTGGCGAGCGGGACGGAGATCGCGAAACCGTTGTTCTGCACGAGGAAGACGACCGGGGCCTGCCAGACGGCGGCGAAGTTCAGTGCCTCGTGGAAGTCGCCCTCACTGGTGCCGCCGTCGCCGACCAGGGCGAGCGCGACCACGTCGTCACCCTTGAGACGGGCGGCGTGCGCGAGGCCCACGGCGTGCGGGAGCTGCGTCGCGAGGGGGGTGCACAGCGGCGCGATGCGGTGCTCGCGCGGGTCGTAGCCGGTGTGCCAGTCGCCGCGCAGCAGGGTGAGAGCCTGCACGGGGTCGAGGCCGCGGGCGACGGCCGCGAGGGTGTCGCGGTAGCTCGGGAAGAGCCAGTCGTGCTCCTGGAGGACCAGCGCGGCGGCGACCTCGCAGGCCTCCTGGCCGGTGCTGGAGGGGTACACGGCGAGACGGCCCTGCTTGGTGAGGGCGGTGGCCTGCGTGTTGTAGCGGCGGCCGCGCACCAGCTCCGCGTACAGACGGCGCAGCAGACCCGGGTCGACCTGTCCGGCCGCCTCGGTGCCGAGCACGCGGTACGGCAGCGCGTCGGGCAGCAGCGGCGCGGGGTCGGTACGGGGCTGCCAGGCGGGCGGCGGCGTTGGCCGATATGCGCCTCGCTGCTCCATGACCGTCATGACGGCACCTCCTCGTGGGAGCGGCTGAAGAGACGCGTCGGTTGTGATGCGCCTCACCTACCGATTGTTCGGTCGTCGGCACATTTTGGCTACAGACCCCACCAAGCTGTGGACAAACGGTTCTGCACAGCCTGAGATGGATGCAGTACGTCCATGGCAGGGAGGCGGGGGGACATGGCACCTGAACAAATGGCCGAACCGCCCGAGCCCGGCGGCGTCGAACCGCCCGCCCGGCCGCTCGACGCGATCGATCAGGACATCCTCCAGATGCTCCAGGCGGACGGCCGCGCGTCGATACGCTCCGTGGCCGAACGTGTGCACGTCTCCCGGGCCAACGCCTACGCCCGCATCAACCGGCTCATCGAGGACGGCGTGATCCGCGGCTTCGGGGCGCGCGTCGACCACGAACGCGCCGGTCAGGGCACCTCGGCCTACATCACCCTCAAGATCGTGCAGAACACCTGGCGCACGGTCCGCGAACAGCTGCGGATCCTCCCCGGCGCCTCCCACATCGCGCTGGTGGGCGGCGACTTCGACGTACTGCTCCTGGTGCACACCCCCGACAACAGGGCACTACGGGAGCTGGTCCTCACCCGCCTCCAGGCCATCCCGGAAGTGCTCAGCACAAGAACGCTGCTGGTCTTCGAGGAGGAGGACCTGGAGCCGCAGGGCTGAGCTCACTGCTCTCTGCGGAGCCCTGAGAAGACGAGCTGCACCACCGCGTCGGCGACCTCGCGCTCGCCGACGCCTCGCCCGTCGGGCCGGTACCACTCCACGAGCGAGTTGATCATCCCGAAGACGAGCCGGGTGGCGAGCCGGACGTCCACGTCACCGCGTACGTCCCCGTCGACCGCTGCCGCGTTCAGCAGGTCGGCGACCCGGTGGTCGAAGTCGCGGCGCCGCTCCAGGGCCCACCTCTCGGTCCCCGTGTTGCCCCGCACACGCAGCAGCAGCGTCACGTACGGCAGCTCGGAGGTGAGCACCTCGACCATGCGCCGTACGACGTACTCCAGCCGCTCCACGGCACGCCCCACGCGCGCGTCCTCCTCGTCGAGGATCCCGAAGAGGCCGTCCAGCGCCCGGCTGACGGCGCGCCGCAGCAGCTCCTCCTTGCCCGTGACGTGGTGGTAGATCGACGACTTGGAGATGCCGGCCGCCTTGGAGAGGTGCTCCATGGAGGTGCCGTCGTAGCCGCGTTCGTTGAAGACCCGGACGGCGACGGACAGCAGCGTCTCCGGCGTGTACGTGTCGCGCTTCGCGGTCGTCATGAGGTGCCCTCCCGCTTGTCGGCGGCGTGCCCGTGGCGGTACAGCGCGAGGGAGGGCGCATAGCGGCCCGAGGGTTCGCGCAGGTGCAGCTCCTCCAGGAGGTCGTGCGCCCACGTCCTGCCGAGCCTGCGGCACCATTCGAAGGGCCCCAGCGGGTAGTTGACCCCGAGCCGCATCGCCGTGTCGATGTCCTCCTCGGTGGCCACCCCCTTGGCGACGGCGTCGTGCGCCAGGTCCACGATCCGGGCCACGGTCCGGGCGACGATCATGCCGGGGGCGTCCCCGATGACACTGACGTCCTTGCCGAGCGCCTGGAAGAGGCCGATGGCCTCCGCGACCGTCTGGGGCGCGGTGTCCTGCGAGGCGGACAGCGCGACACGGGTGGCCCTGCGGTAGTCGAGCGCCAGGTCGAAGTAGACGACGTCACGGAACTCGATCGAGGTCTGGCCGTCCGCCAGGACCAGCTGGCCGCCGCTGGGCAGCATCAGCCGGGTGCCGTGGTCCTCCTCTTCCTCGCGGACCTGGACACCCGCCTCGCGGATCAGGGCGAGAAGCTCGCAGGCGGGCCCCAGATCGCCCTCCGCGGTGACGTACGCGGGCGGCTGCTCCCGCTCCGCGGTGTGCGGCTCCGGGCGTTCGGCGTCGTCCCCGTAGTCGTACCAGCCCTGTCCCGTCTTGCGGCCGAGGCGGCCGGACTCGACCAGGCGGCGCTGGGCGAGCGAGGGCGTGAACCGCACGTCCTGGAAGAAGGCCTGCCACACGGAGTGCGTGACCGACTCGTTGACGTCCTGGCCGATCAGGTCGGTCAGTTCGAAGGGACCCATCCGGAAGCCGCCCGACTCACGCAGCACCGCGTCGATGGTCGCGGGGTCGGCGGCCTGCGACTCGTACACCGCGAAGGCCTCGGCGTAGAAGGGCCGCGCGATGCGGTTGACGATGAAGCCGGGCGTGTCGGCGCAGGCGACCGGCGTCTTCCCCCAGGCGCGCGCCGTCTCGTACGCGCGCGTGGCGTACGTGACGTCGGTCGCGAAGCCGGAGACGACCTCCACGAGGGGCAGCAGCGGCGCGGGGTTGAAGAAGTGCAGCCCGACGAAACGGCCGGGGTTGCGCAGGGCCCCGCCGATGGCCGTCACGGACAGGGAGGAGGTGTTGGTGGCGAGCAGGCAGTCGTCCCCGACGACGTCCTCCAGCTCGCGGAACAGCTCCTGCTTCACATCGAGTCGCTCCAGCACCGCCTCGACGACGAGCGCGCAGTCCGCGAGCTCGGCGACGCTGTGCGCCGGGTGCAGCCGGGCCCGGGCGGCGTCCCGGTCGGCGCTCGTGAGGCGGCCCTTGTCGACGAGCCGGTCGAGCCGGGCGCCGATCGCTTCGGCCGCCGCGTCGGCACGGCCCGGGACGGCGTCGTGGAGCCGCACGGGGTGCCCGGCGGCCAACGCGACCTGGGCGATGCCCTGGCCCATGGTGCCGGTACCGACGACGGCCACGGGGCTGCTGAGGTCGAGTGCTGTCATGTGCGCGATCCTCCCGCACGGGGTTTTCCACAGATGCGGCGGACCCCCTTGTCCCGACCGATCGTTCGGTTACTCTAGCCGTGTCTGTCCATTCCTGCCCAGCTCGCGGGCTCGACGAAGAGCTCAAGAGACGAGGAGTTGGTCCCTGATGGCCGCCGAACTGACCGCGCACCAGCTGATCGCCGAGCACCGGCCCACCCTCGACCAGACGCTGGAAGCGATCCGCACGCGCGCGTACTGGTCCCCGCACCCCGAGCACCCCAAGGCCTACGGCGAGAACGGCAGCCTCGGCATGGCGGAGGGCAAGGCCGCCTTCGACGCCCTCCTGGGCACCCGCCTCGACCTCGGCCAGCCCGGCACCGACGACTGGGTGGGCGGCGAGGCCTCGCCGTACGGGATCGAACTGGGCGTCACGTACCCGCACCCGGACGTCGACGTGCTGCTGCCCGCCATGCGGGCCGGCCAACGCGCCTGGCGCGACGCGGGCGCGGAGATCCGCGCCGTGGTCTGTCTGGAGATCCTCAAGCGGATCAGTGCCCGCACGCACGAGTTCGCGCACGCGGTCATGCACACCAGCGGCCAGGCCTTCATGATGGCGTTCCAGGCGGGCGGCCCGCACGCACAGGACCGCGGCCTGGAGGCGGTGGCATACGCCTACGCGGAGCAGGTGCGCACCCCCGACAGCGCGGAGTGGACCAAGCCCCAGGGCAAGCGGGACCCGCTCGCGCTGAACAAGCAGTTCACCCCCGTGCCGCGCGGCATCGCCCTGCTCATCGGCTGCAACACCTTCCCGACGTGGAACGGCTACCCGGGCCTGTTCGCCTCCCTGGCCACCGGCAACGCGGTGCTCGTGAAGCCCCACCCGCGCGCGGTGCTGCCGCTCGCACTCACCGTCCAGGTCGCCCGCGAGGTGCTCGCCGAGGCGAGCTTCGACCCGAACCTGGTGGCGCTGGCCGCCGAGCGGCCGAGCGAGGGCATCGCCAAGACCCTCGCCACCCGCCCCGAGATCAGGATCATCGACTACACGGGCTCGACGGCGTTCGGCGACTGGCTGGAGGCCAACGCCCGCCAGGCGCAGGTCTACACGGAGAAGGCCGGCGTCAACACGGTGATCGTGGAGTCGACCGACAACTACAAGGGCATGCTCTCCAACCTGGCCTTCTCGCTGTCCCTCTACAGCGGCCAGATGTGCACCACCCCGCAGAACCTGCTGATCCCCCGCGACGGCATCAGCACGGAGGAGGGCCCCCGGTCCTACGACGAGGTCGTCGCGGACCTCGCCAAGGCCGTCGGCGGACTCCTCGGCGACGACGCCCGCGCCAACGGGCTGCTCGGCGCCCTCGTGAACCCCGACGTGAAGACACGGCTGGAGGCCGCCGCGGGCCTCGGCGAGGTCGCACTCGCCTCCCGCGAGGTCGCCAACCCCGAGTTCCCGGGCGCCGTCGTCCGTACGCCGGTGATCGTGAAGCTCGACGGCGCCAAGCCCGACGACGAGGCCGCCTACATGAGCGAGTGCTTCGGCCCGGTCTCCTTCGCCGTCGCGGTCGACTCGGCGGCGGACGCGGTCGAGCTGCTGCGACGGACCGTACGGGACAAGGGCGCCATGACCGTCGGCGCGTACACCACCTCGGACGAGGTGACCCGGGCCGTCGAGGAGGCCTGCCTGGAGGAGTGCGCCCAGCTCTCCCTGAACCTCACCGGCGGGGTCTACGTCAACCAGACCGCGGCCTTCTCCGACTTCCACGGCTCGGGCGGCAACCCGGCCGCCAACGCGGCACTGTGCGACAGCGCGTTCGTGGCGAACCGCTTCCGGGTGGTCGAGGTCCGCAGGCAGGCGTAGCGCCTCAGCTCGGTGCGCCCCCGGTGGCGCTCCAGTGGTACAGCGTCATGGCCACACTGGTCGCGAGGTTGTAGCTGGAGACCTGGGGGCGCATCGGCAGGGCCACCAAGTGGTCGGTGCGGGCGCGCAGTTCGGCGGAGAGGCCGGTGCGCTCGGACCCGAAGGCCAGCACGGCGTCGTCCGGGAGCTTCAGAGCGCGAATGTCCTCGCCCTCCGGGTCGAGCGCGAACACCGGGCCCGGCGGCAGCTCGTCCACCGCCAGCCGCTCCACGGCAGTCGCGAAGTGCAGGCCCGCACCACCCCGTACGACCGTGGGATGCCACGGGTCGAGCGTGCCGGTGGTGACCACCCCGGTCGCGCCGAAGCCCGCCGCCAGCCGGATCACCGCGCCGGCGTTGCCGAGGTTGCGCGGATTGTCGAGCACCACGACGGGCGCGCCCCGGGGCGTGTGCGCCAGCGCCCGCAGGTTGGCCTCGCGGGCGGGCCGTACGGCGAGAGCGGCGACCTCGGTGGGATGCGGCCGCGAAACCAGCGACTTCAGCGTCTCCTGCGACACCTCGGCCAGCAGCCCTTCGAGCGGCGCCCGTACGTCCGGAGCGAGCTCGTCGGCCAGGGCCAGAGCGGCCGCCCGGTCGACGGTGACGGCCACCGGGATGTCCGCCCCGAACCGCACCGCGTGCTTGAGGGCGTGGAAGCCGTCCAGCAGCACGGAGGTGTCGACGAGCCGGTGCCAGACACGTACGGGGTCCGACGCGGGCCGGGGATCGCCCGCGGCACGTACAGGGTCGTTCATGCCGTGAAGCCTACGTGCGTGTGCTCGGCCGGTTCCGGGGTGCGCGGCTGCTGTCCGCGCGGCCCCGGCAGCGTACGACCGCCGCCCGGAAACAGCCCTCCACGCGCGCGCGTGGCCCACGCGCCGAGGCGCCGCAGGAAGGACGTCGGCAGGAACACCGCGTCGGCGGCGATCATCGCGAGCGAGAAGAACGGCAGCCCCAGCACCACGGCGATCACCGCGTGCTCGGTCATCATCACCGCCAGCAGGACGTTCTTGACCCGCCGGTTGAACAGGGTGAACGGGAAGGCCACCTGCACGACGACCGTCCCGTACGTCACGAGCATCACCATCACGCCATGCCCCGCGAGCAGGTCGGAGAGCGCGGGCCACGGCGAGAAGTAGTCCAGGTGAAGCGGGTAGTAGACCGCGGTGCCGTCCTGCCAGCGCGAGCCCTGGATCTTGTACCAGCCGGCGGTCGAGTAGATCAGACACGCCTCGGCCATGATCACGAACAGGCCCGCGTTGTGCACGACGTTGGCGATGACGTCGAGCAGGATGCGGGGCTCCGCGCGCGGGCCGAGACGACCTGCGCACCACCACAGGGCCTGCACCGCCCACAGACCCCAGAAGACCGCCGCCCAGCCGCCCAGCCACCCGCCGCCGATCTTGCCCGCGCCCGTCGCCACCGCCAGCAGGAGACCGAGCACCATCCACAACGCGGGACCGACGCGGTCGGGTCCGGGTTCCCGCTCTCCACGCGCGCGTGCCGCTCGCGCGAGCCGCGCCCGGCGGGCGTCCAGCGACCACACCTGAGCGCAGCGTGTCAGCACCAGGTAGATCGCCATCAGGTGGATGACGTTGTCGCCGCCGTCCCCCATGAAGACGCTGCGGTTCTGCAGCGACAGCACGCCGATCATGAACAGCACGGACATCGCGCGAGTACGCCAGCCCAGCAGCAGCAGGGCACTCGACAGGACGGCCAGCGCGTAGACGGTCTCGAACCAGAACTGGTTGTCCGACCACAGCAGAACGGTGAAGGCGTGGTTGTTCGCGACCAGCTGCTGGGCGAGATCCCAGCTCCACGGCCCGTCGGGTCCGTACATCTCCTGGCGGTGCGGGAACTCGCGCAGCAGGAACAGCAGCCAGGTGGCGGAGAACCCGATACGGATCACGGCACTCTGATACGGGCCCAGTGCCGCGCCGGTGACCCGGGTGACGGCGCGCGAGACACAGAGGGCGAATCGGTTCATCGGGCGCTCGCCTCCGTCCTGGCGACGGTCCTGGTGGCCGTCCGGGCCCCGGTCCCCGTGGCTGTCCGAGCGGCTGTCCGTGCTTCCGAACGGTCGTCGCGCGGCACCGCCCACCAGGGGAGTTCGCGAAGCACGGGCCTGTCCGACACCTTTTCCTCGCTCCACTTGGGGGACGGCACATTGGTCGTACGGGAGCGGACCTGGACGCGCTCGACGACGGCTCCCTTGCCGCCGGCCTCCTCGCGGTCCAGGCGCTGCACCACGATGTGGCGCAGGTACTCCTCGGAGAGGGCGCCGCGCAGGGCCGCGGGGCGGTTCTCGTTGTCGTGCGTGGCGACGTAGAAATCCCAGGCCCGGCGCAGTTCGTTCTGCTGGGTGTGGCTGGGCAGCAGGTTTCCGTCGATGGCCGCGCCGTCGAGCGCCGACAGGTCGTACCAGCCGGTCTCACGGCTGCTGCCGTTCACCAGGCGGACCTCGGCGCGCACCTGGACCGCGATGTTCTGCTGCAGCGGGTTGGGCGCGAAGAGCTTCCAGTTCTGCTCGAACTCGGGATAGACCCACTCGTCGATCGCCCGCCCGTGCTGCTTGGTGACCGTGTTCGACGGCGCGACATGCAGAAACACCATCCCGAGATGCACACAGGCGGCAACCGCCACGACCGCGAGCGCCAGGGCCGCGGCGATCTGATACCGGAGCGAGAGGGCGGCGACGCCGGTCGGCGGGGGGACTGCGGGGGCGGCGGGGAGAGGGGGGAAAGGGGGGGCGGTGGGGAGGGTGGGAGCAGTGGGGAGGGTGGGAGCGGGGGGCTGAGAGACGGCGGGTTCGGAAGCGGCTGGCTGGGCGGGCTCGGCGGGGTCGGTCAGCTCTTGGGGCTCGGAGAACTCGGGAGGCTCGGTGGGCGCGGAGTCCTCGGGTTCGGCGGGCTGGGAGGGGTGAAGGTCGGTGGGCTCGGGGGCAGGCAGGTCGGTGGGCTCGGCGGCACGGGGCTCGGGGGCAGGGGGCTCGGTGAGCGCGGAGGCAGGAGGCTCGGCGGGCGCGGGGGCCTGGGGCTCGGTGAGCGCGGAGGCAGGAGGCTCGGCGGGCGCGGGGGCCTGGGGCTCGGTGAGCGCGGAGGCAGGAGGCTCGGCGGGCGGCGCGGAGCCGTGTGGCTCGGCGGCCGGTCGCTGCCGGGCGTTCGAGTCCTCGTCGTGCGCGTTCATTCCGCCCCGATTCCGATTCCGATTCCGATTCCGATTCCGATGTCCGTCGGCGGCTTCCGCCGGCGATCTCCGATGCCCTGTATCCCGCTGCCCGCTGCCCGCTGCCCGCTGCCCGTCCGATTCTCGCCGCGAGCCGCGAGGAGCCCTACCGCCCACACGCACCGCGCCGTGGCATTCGCAGTGGCATTCGCACGGGAACGGTACTCAGGCAGGCCCACCAGGCACAGCCCCGAGAGACACAGAGGTCACTCGGGCAGCGTCATGGTTATCCACAGCGGTTGACACCATACGGCGCCGCGCCCGACCATTGATCTAGCAGACCGAACGATCGGTTGGCAGATGCGAGCAGGGGACGGCACGACAAGGGCCGGCCATTCCCGCCCTTCCGGTCATTCCCACCTTCCGGCCGTTCCCTTCTCCTAGAACCTGTTCTATCTTGACGACCCGTCAGATCTGTCAGGCCGTCGGATCCCGAGATCCGGTCGGTGGGCCGGCGCGCGGGAGGGCAGGAACCGTGGACTTCACCTTCACCGAAGAGCAGCAGGCGGCGCTGGAGGCGGCGAAAGCGGTGTTCGCGGGGGTGGCTCCCGACAGCGTGCCCAGTCCCGCGCTGACCGCGGGCACCGTCGCGGACGACTTCGACCGCGCGCTGTGGGCCAGGCTCGCCGACACCGACCTGTTGAGCCTGCTCCTCGACGCCGAGTACGGCGGGGCCGGGCTGGACGCCATAGCCCTGTGCCTGGTGCTGCGAGAGGCGGGGAAGGTGCTCGCGCGGGTGCCGCTGCTCGAAAGCACCGCGGCTGCCGTGACCGTACAGACCTACGCAGGCCCGGAGTTGAAGGAGGATCTGCTCGCGCGTGCGGGACGGGGCGAGGTCGTCCTGACCGTCGCCGCGAACGGGCGGACCGGACACGACCCGGCCGAACTCGCGGTCACCGCACGGCAGGACGGTGACACCTGGGTACTTGACGGGGTGCAGACGGCGATCCCCTGGGCGCACACCGCCGACTTCACCGTCGTACCCGCCCATGTCACGGGCCCGGACACCAGCGACGAGCAGAGCGACAGCATCGCCCCGGGACGCGCCGTGCTCGCGCTCGTCCCCCGTGGCGCCGACGGAGCCGTCCTCGGCGAGCAGATCTCCACGACCGGTGAGCGCCTCGGCGAACTCCGCCTGGAGTCCGTACGTATCGCCGCCCGGGACGTCATCGACGCCGAGGGCGCGTGGGAGTGGCTGCGCGAGCTGCTGGTCACCGGGACGTGCGCGCTGGCACTCGGACTGGGCGCCGGCGTACTCAGGATGACCAGCGACTACACCAGCAAACGGGAGCAGTTCGGGTTCCCCGTCGCCACGTTCCAGGCCGTCGCCGTCCAGGCCGCCGACCGCTACATCGACCTGCGCGCCATGGAGGCGACCCTCTGGCAGGCCGCCTGGCGGATCAGTACGGGAGCGGGCGGCGCGCTCCCGGCGTCCGCGGACGTCGCCGTGGCGAAGATCTGGGCGTCCGAGGGGGTACGACGCGTCGTACAGACCGCGCAGCATCTGCACGGAGGCTTCGGCGCCGACACCGACTATCCGCTGCACCGCTACCACGCCTGGGCCAAGCAGCTGGAACTGTCCCTGGGCCCGGCGGCGGCACACGAGGAGGCCCTCGGGGACCTGCTCGCGGCGCATCCCCTGGCCTGACCCTGACCCCCGCGCCCGCCCGTTCCCGACCGGGAAGCGGGCGCTGCGGGCGCTGGCCAGCCGGCCGGGGTTACAGCACGAAGCCGGGCTGTCCCTTGTCGTCCACGACCGGGCGGCCGGCGGCTTCCCAGATCTGCATGCCGCCGTCGACGTTCACGGCGTCGATGCCCTGCTGGGCCAGATACTGCGTGACCTGCGCCGAACGCCCACCGGAGCGGCAGATCACGTGGATCCGGCCGTCCTGCGGAGCCGCCTCGGTCAACTCGCCGTAGCGTGCCACGAATTCACTGATGGGGATGTGCAACGCCCCTGCGGCATGACCCGCCTGCCACTCGTCGTCCTCCCGGACGTCCAGCAGGAAGTCGCCGTCCACGAGATCGCCGACCGCGACCGAGGGCACACCAGATCCAAAAGCCATGCCCCGACGCTACCTGACCGGACCGACACCACGAACGCTGCCGTCCAGGAGACCCCAGCCCGGTCAGCGGATCACCTCATCCGTCTGGTCAGTCCGGTCAGCCCGTCAGCCCGGTCAGCTCCGCCTCGCGCTCGCCGACCTGGGCCAGCAGCTGCTCGGCGATCTCCTCCAGGAGACGGTCGGGGTCCTCCGGGGCCAGCTTGAGCATCGCTCCGATCGCGCTCTCCTCCAGGTCGCGGGCGACCAGGGTGAGCAGCTCCTTGCGCTGGGCGAGCCATTCGAGGCGGGCGTAGAGCTCCTCGGTGCGGCTCGGACGCCACTCCTCGGGAACGGGCCCGGCGGCCCACTCCTGCGCCAGCTCCCGCAGAAGCACCTCGTCGCCCCTGCCGTACGCGGCGTTGACCCGGGCGATGAACTCGTCCCGGCGCGCACGCTCCGCCTCGTCCTGCGCCAGGTCGGGGTGGGCCTTGCGGGCCAGCTCACGGTAGAGCTTGCGGGCCTCGTCGCTGGGGCGCACCCGCTGCGGGGGCCGCACGGGCTGGTCGGTCAGCATCGCCGCCGCCTCCGGGAAGAGGCCCTCGGAGTCCATCCAGCCGTGGAACAGCTCCTCGACGCCCGGCATCGGCATGACCCGCGCCCGAGCCTCGTGCGCCTTGCGAACGTCCTCGGGGTCACCGGTCCGCGCGGCCCGCGCCTCGGCGATCTGCGCCTCCAGCTCGTCCAGGCGGGCGTACATCGGCCCCAGCTTCTGGTGGTGCAGCCGCGAGAAGTTCTCGACCTCGACGCGGAAGGTCTCCACCGCGATCTCGAACTCGATCAACGCCTGCTCTGCCGCCCGCACGGCCCGCTCCAGCCGCTCCTCGGGCCGGTCTTCCTCACCCGTGACATCCCGCGCGCCGTCCGCCTTCTCACCGGCCGCGCTGCTCTCCCCAGGCTCGCTCGCGGCCTCAGCCTCGTTCGCGGCCTCGCTCACCGGCTCGCTCTGGACCTCGTTCTTCGCCTCACCGGCAGCCTCACCAGCAGCGCCGCCGTCAGCCTCACCAGCAGCGTCGCCGGCAACCCCACCAGCAGCGTCGCCGGCAGCCTCACCGGCCCGCTCGGCTGCGGCGGGCGGCACATCCGTGCCCTCCCGCTCCCGCGGCTCTTCACCAGCAGGCGCGGACTGGGACTGCTCAGCTTCCGGCGTCGTCACCCGCCCAGCGTAGGCCACGGCTCAAACGCCCACGCAGGCTCACTGTCATCCCCCTCCGAAGGCCCCTCCGGGGCCTCCCTCCGCGCGGACCGACGCCCGTGACGCGTTCATCACCGCGGACGCCGCCCGCGCGATGCCGCACACCCTGCGCGCCATCGACGTCGAAGACGAGACCATCGCAGAGCTGGAGATGATCGTCGGCTTCGACGACGACCTGGCCGGCGAAGCCACCCGCATTTCCCACCGGCTCCGCGGTCTGCTCACTCAGATCCACCCCCGTCTGGAACGGGTCCTGGGCCCACGCTCCAGCACCCGGCCGTGCTGCTGATGCTCGAACGGTTCGGCTCTCCAGCCCAGTTGAGGAAGGCCGGAGGCCGCAAACTGGTCGGCCTGATACGGGCCAAGGCCCCGCGGCTGGCCGAACGTCTGGTCGACGATGTCTTCACCGCGCTGGACGAGGTCGGCCAAACTCGCAGGTCCGGGCACTCGGCATCAGCCGGGCGGGACCCAACCCCCCGCCCCAACCGCGTCAAACCCCCATCTCCGCAGCAACCCGCCCCGCCCGCACCGCACCCACCAACTCCGCGTGGTCCGCCTCGGTGCGGTCGGCGTAGGCGACGGCGAATGTGGATATCGCCTCGTCCAGTTCCTCGTTCTTGCCGCAGTAGCCGGAGAGGAGGCGGGGGTCGGCGGTGTGGGAGTGGGCTCGGGCCAGAAGGGCGCCGGTCATGCGGCCGTAGTCGTCGATCTGGTCGGCGGACAGCGCGGCGGGGTCGACGCTGCCCTTGCGGTTGCGGAACTGACGTACCTGGAAGGGCCGCCCGTCGGCCGAGGTCCAGCCGAGCAGGATGTCGCTGACGACCTGCATGCGCTTCTGCCCGAGGACAACCCTGCGCCCCTCGTGCTCCACGTCCGGTGCCTCGAACCCGGCGGTCACCAGATGCGGCACCAGCACCGACGGGCGGGCCTCCTTCACCTGGAGGACGAGCGGTTCGCCGCGGTGGTCCAGGAGCAGGACGACGTAGGACCGCGCGCCCACGCTGCCCGTGCCGACCACGCGGAACGCGACGTCGTGCACGGCGTGGCGGGCCAGCAGGGGGAGGCGGTCCTCCGAGAGCGTGCCGAGGTACTGCTCCAGGGAGGATGCCACCGCCGCGGCCTCCTCGTCGGGTATGCGGCGCAGCACCGGCGGGGCGTCGACGAAGCGGTGTCCGCCGTTGTCCGTCACCTCCGTCGACTTGGCCGCGAAGCGTCCGCTCGTGTTGGCGCGCGCCTTCTCCGAGACCCGTTCCAGCGTGCCGAGCAGGTCATGGGCGTCCGTGTGCGAGACGAGTTCTTCGTCGGCGATGGCGTTCCACGCGTCGAGGACCGGGAGTTTGGCGAGCAGCCGCAGGGTGCGCCGGTAGGCACCGACCGCGTCGCGGGCCGCCTTGCGGCAGGTGTCCTCGTCCGCCCCGGCTTCCCGGCCCGCGAGAACGAGCGAGGTGGCGAGCCGCTTGAGGTCCCATTCCCAGGGGCCGTGCACCGTCTCGTCGAAGTCGTTCAGGTCGATGACGAGGCCTCCGCGCGCGTCTCCGTAGAGGCCGAAGTTCGCCGCGTGCGCGTCGCCACAGATCTGTGCCGCTATCCCGGTCATGGGGGTGCGCGCGAGGTCGTACGCCATAAGGCCGGCCGAGCCGCGAAGGAACGCGAAGGGTGTGGCCGCCATCCTGCCGACGCGTATCGCCGTGAGCTCGGGGATCCTGCCGCGGTTGGACTCCTCCACCGCGGCGACGGCGTCCGGCCGGGCGACGTCGAGCGTCAGCTCGGCGTGGGCGGTGCGGCCCACCCGCTCGCGCAGCGCCTTGCCCTCGTCCTTGGGTGAGCCCTGTACGGGCCACTGCGCGAAGCCGCGTACTCCGGGGACCCGGGTCGCCCGCGCGCCGGGGACCGCCGCCCCGACCGCCTTCGTACCAACCGACGTCGCCTCGACCGCCGTACCGAGCTGGGTCACTTCGACCGCCTCCCCCGTGCCTGCACGAACATCAACTCGTGATGACCGTACAGCCGGTCGTCGAGACGCGTCAGACCCTGTGGACAACTCCGCGACTGTGGAAAACCACCGTGGATACGGGCTGCCGCGCACGGGCGCCGGCCAACCCGGCCGTCGCGCTCCTGGCGGGCTCCCGGCAGGAGCGCGGCGGGCTGCCGGTGGGCTCTACTTTCCGAACTTCTCCGAGCACGGAGCGCTTTCGGGCAGGTGCTGCTCGGCCCAGCTGCCGAGTTCCTTGAGGGCCGGCTCCAGGGCTGAGCCAGCCTGCGTCAGGCGGTAGGAGACGCGCAGCGGGGGGCCCTCGTCGACCTCGCGCACGACGAGGCCGGCCGCGCCGAGTTCGGTGAGCCGGTCCGAGAGCATGCGTTCGCTGATGCCGGGGATCGCCCTGCGCAGGTCGGAGAAGTGCACGGGGTGCTGCATGAGCACGGCCACGATCAGACCGGTCCAGCGTTTTCCGAGCAGCAGGAAGACCCGGGTCATGCCGTCGTCGACCCGTTGGCACGGGCCCGCCTCGTGCTTCACCTGCTCCGCCATAGGCCCAGGGTACTGCGTTCCCGTAGGGGGCTGAAAAAAAGTAAGCGACTGTGTTATCAATAGTTCAGTACGAAACGTCAGGCATCCCCCTTCCTTTTGCCTCTGGAGACCCCCATGGCCACGCTTCTTCACATCGACTCCTCGGTGTTCCCCGCCGCCGCCTCCGCCTCCCGCGCGGTGACGGACGCCTTCCGCAAGGCCTGGGAGGAGCAGCACCCCGAGGGCACGGTGATCTACCGCGACCTGGCCGCGGACCCCGTTCCGCACATCACCGCCGACTCCCACACCGCCGGCTTCGCCGCTCCGGACACGCACACGCCCGGACAGGCCGAGGCCTTCGCCGAGCGCGTGAAGTTCATAGAGGAGCTGGAGAACGCGGACGCGGTGCTGATCGGCGCCCCGATGTACAACTACGCGATCCCCTCGACGCTGAAGGCGTGGCTGGACCACGTGGTCCTCATCGGCCGCACCGCCATGGCCGAGGACTCGAAGACCAAGGGGACCCCGGTCACGGTCGTCGCCAGCCGCGGCGGCTCCTATGCACCGGGCACCCCGCGCGAGGGATACGAGTACGTGCAGAACTACCTGGAGGCCATCCTCAGCGACACCCTCGGCCTGGAGCTGGAGTTCATCGTCCCGGAGCTCACGATGGCTCCCCACAACCCGGCGATGGCCGAGCTGGTCCCGCTCTTCGAGGCGTCCCGCTCCAAGGCCCTCGACGACGCGGCCACCAAGGCCAAGGAGCTCGCCCAGCGCCTCGCAGGCTGAACACCGCCTCAGCACCGTCCACCCAAAAGCACCGGCCGCCCGCGACCACCGGCCGTTCAAAAGCATGAACACCGCAAACAGCAGGACCCCGGCAGTGAGATACCTCACCGCCGGGGTCCTGCCGTGCACTCCCCACCACCGCGACCACAAGAGCCGCCGGAACCCCGAACCCAAAGCCAGGAGCTGACCCCAGCCCAGAAGCTGACCCCAGAACAACGAGAAACGGGCCCTCACCGAGACTCTCGTCTCTGGTGAGGACCCGTCCTCATGGTGGGGAACCGACGGAATGGGCTGACCAAGGGGTACACCACGCATCCAAAGATCAACTCCCGCGATCACCAAGATCTTTTCCCATCCGCCAGGTGAGAGGCGCGCCAGTCGGCCGATACCCCGGGGATGCCCGCCGAGGAAACTCCGAGCCACCGGCGCCTGTTCAATCAGCGCCCATGCCCCGTAGAAGGCGCGCCGGCCATCGGCGGCGGCATACCTACGGGTAGTACGCGCCTGGTGAACGACTTTTGGCGCCCGGTGACATCTGAGGAAAAGCCGTTGAGCACCACATGAGAAGGGAAGATAATTCTGGCTCAGCATGAGGGAGGCTGGCAGTGTCCGTGAACGATGACGTCATCAAGGCTGGCGTGGCGAGCGATGCTGACTACGTGGGTCGATTGTTCCGCGACTTTCAGGCAGCAAATGATGCGAGCGTATCTTCGATCATGCCCCTGTGCATGGCTCCATACTTTTCGCTGGTGCTCCATGAGGCGAAGAGGAAGCCCCAGGCGATCGACTCTTCAGCATTTGATGGGTTCTCTGCCGAAGCTGAGGAGGTGTGTGCTCGCGCGAGGCATAGCCTGAAGCTCTTCGAGGACACACAACGACACATCGACGGACAGTTGCGATTTTTCACAGATGACATTTTGGACAAGCACTCCGATCACTTCCTAGGGAACACCTGGCTCTGGCTCGCCCGAAGGTGGGAGAAGGACCTGGGGCTGTTCACGTACGAAGGTACTCTAGTTACGACCTCGCATGCCGCTGCTTTTCACCTTGGAGTTGAGGCAGAGAACCTCCTTCAGGAGGATAACGGCACCTACATGCTCGGTATTATGCAGCAGTTGGGACGTTGCTTCGGAGCACTCGGCGCCCGTATGGATACTCAGGGGGGCGAGACGTTTGTACGCCACCTCGCGGGGGCGCATTTGAGGTCTGCAGATGTGCGAGCTTCAACGTACTACGCGCAGGCTTTCGATGGAGTAGCAACACAGGCCATGAACGGCGTTTTGACCGACTTCCAAGTCAGGATGAACTTCATCGATAAGATCGTCACTGCTGGAGCCGATATCCGTAACCTTGAGTACACGGTTTTCAAGATTCGCTACATCACCCTGTATCAGGTGCTGCTGAGCCTCAAGCTCCTCAAGGATGACGCGCGTTATCCGCTGTCGCCTTCATCTAACGCAGTACTGAAAACCATCCTGAATACTGACGCCGTGCATACCATCACGGATGGTGCGGTCCGAGAGTTTCGGAACACCTTGATTCATTACAACTTGCTGAAGGGAGCCGATCCCGCAAAGGTTGATTTGGCACAGCCGATCTTTGGCCTAGTACCTCAGTATTTTCCTGCCTATACCTATGAGCAGCTGAGCGAATTGGTAGATACCTGTATTCGTGAAACGGCCTGCGCCTTGAATAGATGGGAAAGCAGCGTGTAGGCACCGAAACAGGGCTCAGCCGTGGTGCCAGGGTCGAAGTGCGCACGTGTCCCAGGAGAACCGCCGTAGCCGCGCCTGTTCGACGAGCGTGGCCGTGTCGCCGTACGAGTTGTTCAAATGCCGCCCAAGGACCACGACAGCCACGCTTCTCGCACCCGCTGCCTTCAGCGCTGCGGAGGCGGACTGAGCATGGTTTCCGCTGGTCCACGTGTCGTCGATGACCAGGACGTTCTCACCCCAGAGCGCTGTCGAGGTATAGCGCGAGCGAGACGGGTTCCGGCCCAGAACGGCCGCGTCCGGGGCCGGTGCGAGCAGGTCACGGTACCGATCGCGGGTGACCTCCACCATCTCGGCGGTAATGGTGCGCAGGGGGTGGTTCTCACGGCCGCTGGTACTGGGGGCCGTCGTGACGATGTCGAAGCCGGGCACGGCGCAGTGGGCCGCAATGCAGGCTTCGTGCAGCGCGAGGAAACGCCACAGAACGGCTGCCAGGCCCATACGGAAGTACATCTGCTGCGGGCCGGCGGCGTTCTTGTAGCGCCACAGTTCGTTGGCATACTGCTCACCCTTGAGTGCCAGGCTTACCGGAACGACCACGTCAGCAACACCTATACCGAGGACGTTTCCGGTCTGCTGGCACTGTCTGCAACTCGGGTAGCCGGCGTTCGCGGTACCGCGGCAGATTTGGCATACGCCCGGGCCGGACATCAGGGGATGAACGAGGAAGTTGGCGTAACGGTCGGACAGTCCGACGACTGTTGTCACCCGAGGCCGCCGACTATGCCCAGGTCAGCTCGCCCGTTGTGGGGACGAGAGAATCGAGGACGTCAAAGACGTCGTCTGCCGTGTCGATGACGCTCGTGTTCGGTCTGGTGGCGTACTCGCGCGCCCATTCGTGCGTCATGAGAGAACGCATCAGGAAGACGCGGCGACCGTGCTCCAGGGCGAGGCGGGCCTGCATCCGAGCGCCGCTCCGATAGGCCGCCTCGACCACTACCGTGGCCAGGCTGTATCCGCTCATCACTGCGTTACGCATGGGGAAAGAGGCCTTCGAGGGTGGCGCGTCCGGCCAGAACTGGGAAATGACCAGCCCCCTCTCAGCGATCTCCTGCTGCAGACGGGCGTTCGGCGCAGGGTACGAGCGGCGCAGGCCCGTACCGATGACAGCGACGGTTCGGCCTCCGACAGCGAGAGCCGTTCCATGGGCGGCGGTGTCGATTCCGGCAGCCAGCCCGCTGACCACCGTGACGCCACGCTCGGCCAGCCCGCCCGCGATGGCCCGGGCATGGTCGATGCCCTCAGGTGTGGGATTGCGGGTGCCGACGACCGCGACCCGCAGGTCTTCCTCGACGTGGGTGCCACGCAGGAACAGGAAGGGAGGGCGCTGGTGCACCAGCCTCAGGCACAGCGGATAGTCCTCGTCCAGAATCGTCACCAGACGCATGCCCTCGCGGTTCCAGGCAGCGATCTCTGCGGCGATCGACTCCAGATCCACGGCTGGCTCGGTGTCGAAGAGGGCAGCCTGCCCGGAGGCGTCGAGGGCACTCTCCAGGACATCACGTGCGCTGCCGACGGTCTCTACCTGGTCGGTCAGCTCGGGCCAGGGGCGATCCCCGCGCCGCAACAACGCGACGAGCGCGGCTCGCTCCAGCTCCTGGTCCATGCCACAAGTATAAGAACAGGCCACCTCAGCGGTACGGGAACGGAGGGACCAGTCCCGTAAAGACTCCCGAGGAGCACCAGTACCCGGGATCACCTTTTGATCCGCCGCGCGGCCGCACCGGTGATCTCTTCGGGGGTGTGGGTGCGCAGCAGTTCGTTCAACGAGCATTCCAGCTGGGCTCGTCGTGTGGACCGGTCACGAGCCAGGGCCTCGGCGATCGCCTCTTGCAGGTACGCCTCCGGTTTCTTCCCCTCGGCTGTGGCGCGCGCCCGGATCCGCTCGTGGGTCTCCTCGCTGATGGGGATGCTCATCAGGTACTTGCCGTCCGAGCTCGGAAAGAGACTGCAGAGCACGTCGATCGGAAGTGCGTCCTCCAACCGTTTCCAGATCTTCCGCATGGCCCGCCGTTCGTTCCTGGCGGACACCAGGACCACGAGCCGCCTGCGGTCGTCAGCGGCTGCCAGAGGGAAGGAGCTTTCCTGCTGCGCAGCCCTCAGTTCGACGGCGTCCAAGGAGCGGGTCAGGCTGATCTCAATGGCATGCACGGTCACGGCTTCTCCTCCTGCTGCGGTGAGTTGCGAACGAGAACTGCGGCCCCGGTGAGTCACTCGAGCGAGATCTCTCCGTCTGGCAGCCACCCCTCCCAGTAGCCGTCCATGAAGTCGAGCAACTCGGCGGGTTCGACCACCGCGTCGGCTGACCGCAACTCGGCTGTTGTCCACCAGCAAGCCTCAGGGGCGAGTGCAAAGCGGACGGATGGCGGCCAGCTATCGACGGCAGAGCGGACTACGAGGACGTACTGGACCCCGCGGGGTGCGTCCCTGCGGGCGAGTCGGCCAATGAGCGGCGAGATACGCAGTGGCGGGAGGTGCGCGACCTTCCGCAGATGACGAGTTGCCGACCGACGGCAAGTCTCACCGGAACGCATGGGGACCATCGGCAGGGTCCAGCAGTTCTCCTCGTCCGGTCCGTCCGGGATCAGGAGGAGCATGCGCTTCGAGGAGTCGATGACGACGGGGCGTACTACGTCGTAGCCATCCAGGTAGGCGTCGTTCATGCTCCAACGTTTCCACGATGCTATTCGAATAACACCATGGAGGCGTCCTAACGGGTGACACGCCACCGGCCGGGATTGGGTAAACGACGACAGGCTTCAGTCACTCACACTGGTGGTCCGCCCTCAAGCCACGGTTCAACAGAGCGCACCTGCCACAGGATTCGCGACGTGAGTACCGTGAAGAAGACCGCGCAGAAGCGTCGCCCACCGCGCCGCACGCTGACTGGACCGGTGGTTCAACCGATCCCCGGGGAGTCGCTGACCAGCTGGGTGGGTGAGCTGGCCCGTCAACAGGATTTCGAGATGAAGCCGCTCCTGCGGGAACTTCACCTCGACAGGCTGGGTGGGCTCGCCGGGGCCGAAACCCGGTTGTCCGATCCTGTGGTCCGGCGGGTGGAGAAGCTGACCGGGATCGACGCCGAGCGCCTGCACGCGATGACCCTCGCACGCTACGCCGGCAACGCTCTGCCGCATCTTCCGCTGCTCGCATCTGACGGTGTGGCGGTTCAGCAGTGGAACCAGGGGGCGCGGCTCCACCGTTCGCGGGCACGTTGGTGCCCCAGGTGTCTGCGCAACGGCAGTAGCTCGCGCTGGCTCCTGCGCTGGAAACTTCCCTGGTCGTTCGCGTGCGTTGATCACGCCGTCTACATGGTGACCGAATGCCAGTCCTGCTGGGACACCGTCGATTTCCGGCACGACGCGCCACCCCCGCGAAACTGCGACAACATGACCGACGAGGGCGAATGGACCCACGACCTCAGGGAGCCTTGCGGACACTCGCTGGCCATGTGCCAGCCGGTGCCCGTCAGCGACACCTCCGTCTTGACCTTGCAGGAACGGGGTCTGCCGCACGATCGGGTGACATCTGAACTGGCTTGCCCTGTGGGGCGGGTGGGAAGGATGTCGCTGTGCCCAAGCCTTATCCGGAGGAGTTCCGC